>NZ_JASLCN010000348.1 GCF_030151805.1 Fluviicola sp. | reverse complement strand
AACGGCCTCTTCCATGATCGGATCTAACGGGCTTTCTCAAACAGGAACTGCTACAGGAATAACTTGTCATGGAACAAACAACGGTGCTGTTAACATTACAACAACGGGCGGTGCTGCACCATTGGTTTATTCCTGGTCGAACGGAGCAACAAGCAAAGACATTTCCGGGCTTCACAGCGGTCCGTATGAATTGACAATCACCGATGCATTGGGTTGTATTTCTGCAGCAACTTACCTCGTTGAAGAACCACAACAGATTATGCTCGGTCAAATGGCCATTACACAACCTGTCTGTTCTGCAACAAATGGCCAGGCAACAGCCTCTTTCATTGGTGGAACTGCTCCTTTTGATTATCTATGGACAGATGTTCACGGAACAAACCTGCACGTAAATAATGCAACCATTTCCAATATCGGGGCCGGAACCTATTTTTGCACTGTGACGGATGCAAACAACTGTTCGTTTACAAGCAGCGCACTGGTTTCAAACACTTTCGGACCAAATCTGATTGTTAGTTCCGTTACTCCATCCACTTGTTCGAACGACGGAAGCATTCAGCTGGACGTAATCTCCGGAAACCCGCAAAGTTATCTTTGGACAAACGGAGCAAGCACTCAAAACAATTCGAACCTCGCTCCGGGAACTTATTCTGTTTCCGTAACAGGAGCTACGGGTTGTGTCACCGTTCTGGGAGCAACTGTCGGAGCAGCCCTTCCGCCGGCTTCGGAAATTTGTATGGTAACTGTTGATGAGCTGACAAACAAGAACCTCGTTGTATGGGAAAAACCATTTACAGTCGGAATCGATCATTTCAACATTTACCGGGAAACATCACAAGCCGGACTTTACCAGGTTGTCGGATCAGTTGACTACACCGACGAATCCGTTTTTAATGACCTGTCTGCTTCACCGAATGTGCGTTCCTGGAGATATAAGATCACTTCTGTAAATGCCTGCGGCGTTGAATCGGAATTGAGTGTTAACCACAAAACAATTCACCTGGTTGTGAATCATGGATTAGGAAACGACATGAATTTATTCTGGGACAAATACGAAGGGTTCAACTATTCGAATTTCGTGTTGAAAAGATATACGAACACGGATGGCTGGGAAGATATCGCTGTTATGCCCAACAACTTGTTTACCTATACGGACCAGCCGACTTCCACAAACGGGTTGTTTTATGTGGTAACCGTAGATGCGCCAAGCACTTGTTCAAGCACAAAAATGGCACAAGATTTCAACACCACACGCTCAAACAGAGACAACCGTTTTTCAACCAGTTTGCCGAATTCCCTTTCAGAATTGATCGATCAGGCTGTCAGTATTTATCCGAATCCTGCAAACAGTTTCCTGAATGTGGAAAACACTTCCGGTCAATCCATTGAAGCACGCGTTCTGGATCAAACCGGAAGAGTGATCTCTGTTTTAACCCTGGCTCCCGGTCAAACGAAAATTGACTGTGGAAAACTGGTCGTGGGAATGTACCAGTTAGAACTGCAATCACAAGGTGCTAAAACACTGAAACGGTTTGTAATAGAAAAATAAAGAGAACATTAAAAGGGAGTTAAAAGCTCCCTTTTTTAATCACAAATCTTTGTCAATAAGTTTGAATTCCGGTACGTGTAACCGAGGTCAGAAAAAGGTACTTTAATACAAATACTTCAGTATGGCTAAAAAGAACAAATTATTTGTACTAGATACTTCGGTTCTACTACATGACCATGACGCGATCATGAATTTTGAAAGACACGATGTCGCAATTCCAATTACTGTTTTAGAGGAACTGGACAAATTCAAAATTGGAAATGACACCAAGAACTTCTCAGCTCGTGAAGTAATTCGTTTTATTGACAAGATCTCGGTAAACGGAGGTCTGCAACACTGGATTTCGCTGGGGCCGAATCTAGGTTCTTTTCGTGTGTTACTGGATTCTCAACCAAAGGACGTAGATGCCGAGGCGATTTACGGTTCCGGAAAGAACGACCACAAGATCATCAACTCCACACTGGTAATTAAAGAACAGGAACCGAAAAAAGACGTCATCCTTGTTACCAAAGACATCAATCTGCGCATCAAGGCGAAGGCACTTGGTATCCTGGCTGAAGATTATGAAACCGGGAAAGTGCATTCCAACGACCTGGAGCAGGTTTCCAGTTCCACGATCGAAGGAATCGAATCCGAAACAATCAAGCAACTCTTTTTGAAAGGAACAATCGATGAATCCGGAATTTTAGGAAATCAGAAGATTGCAAACGGATATTACATCCTGAAAAACGGAAAAAGCTCCGGTCTGGCTTATTTTGATCCACATACAGATACGTTACAACGGGTCGAAAAAGAATATACTTCCGGAATCAAGCCAAAAAATGCAGAACAGGCTTTTGCCATCAACGCATTGATGAATAACAACATCAAGCTCGTTGCTTTGCAGGGTGTTGCCGGAACGGGAAAAACCTTGTTAGCACTCGCTGCGGCATTGGAACAACACAAACTCTTTCAGCAAATCATTCTGGCACGACCGCTCGTTCCGCTTTCGAATAAGGAAATCGGGTTTCTTCCGGGAGACGCAAACGATAAGATCGGTCCGTACATGGAACCGTTGTGGGACAACCTGAAGTTCATCAAATCACAGTTCGGAGAAAATGAAAAACGGCACAAACACATTGTTGAGATGCAGGAAAGCGGCCGGATTTTAATTACTCCTTTGGCTTTCATCCGCGGAAGAAGTTTATCCAACATTCTTTTCATTGTTGACGAAGCGCAGAACCTCACTCCGCACGAAGTAAAAACCATCATTACACGTGCAGGAGAAGGAACCAAAATTGTCTTCACCGGAGACGTGCATCAGATTGATACGCCATATTTGGACGAAAACAGTAATGGTTTGGCTTACCTCATCGACCGTTTGAAAGGTCAAAACCTCTTTGCTCACGTACGTTTGGAAAAAGGAGAGCGTTCCGAGCTGGCAAACCTGGCAAACGAATTATTGTAAAAAACAACTGTTTAGATGATATCGTGAATGTTCCGTCCCGGTGGCGGAACATTTTTTTATCCGTACACCATTTGACGTAATTTTCTTTGCAAATTCAGATAAAGTATCTAAATTTCAGAATATTACTATAATTTTCACTGTGTTATTCTAAACAGCTAAGTATGAAAAAAATCATGTATTCGCTGGGATTGGTCCTTGGTTTTGCAACCGTGGCCAGTGCCCAAAAAATTATGCTCCTGGAAGGAGATCTCACTTTCCTGAAAGGTGAAACCGAATTGAATGTTGTTTACGACTTTTCCGCGCTGGAAGTGGGCGATTATCCTTCGGAAAAATCCTACAAGGACAAAAGAATCAAAGAACTGAACGAAAAAGAAGCAGGAAGAGGCGACAAATGGTCCGAATCCTGGGAACGGGACAAAGAAGTACGCTTCCCTGAAAAGTTTGAAGAATTACTGGAAAAAGGGCTGGCAGGAAATAAAGTGCAGGCCGGCAGAGACAATGATAAAGCAAATTACACGCTGATCATCAAAACAAAATTCATTGAACCCGGCTACAATGTCGGAGTAATGAGCAAACCGGCAGCTGTTTCGTATGAATACATCTTCGTCGACAAAAACGATGAAAAGAAAATATTGGCCAAACTGTCACAGAAACTGGTTCCGGGAGCCCAGGCAATGGGAATGGATTTCGACACTGGTACGCGCATCAGTGAATCCTATGCAAAAGCAGGAAAAATGCTTGCTGCGTTTATCATTAAGAACTTAAAGTAAAGATTGACGCTAAACCCTAAAGAACAATCATTCGGAAGTTTGATTTTAGATTCTTTTGAACCAACTTAGGGCTTGTTCTCATTCAGAGAAAATAAATGCTCCGAATCTGCTAATTGAGAGATCGGGGCATTTTTCATTGAATTAAATTCTTTCTGCGTAAATTCACCTGGTACAAATTCATTTCAATTATGAACACCTTTCGCAGTGATTTATCGAACGAGCATTTTCCGTTATCTGAACGTATTTCGGGAAAAACAATTCGTGGTTCTGTTTTACAACTCATTCAGAAAGATCACCCCGATTTTAACGAAAATCATTGCCTTTCAATCGGGGAACTCAACGATTACCGTGAAAAATATCTTTCAAACATGATGGAAGATCAATTGGGAGAACTTTCTACTTTGGATAAAACGGTTTTAGCGTCACTCAACGAAAAAAAACTTCTTTCGGATCAACTGGAAGACCAGGCTTCAGAAGCAGACACACTTGGTCAGCGCGTAGCAGATAAAGTAGCCTCCTTTGGCGGAAGCTGGACCTTCATCATTTCCTTTATGGTGTTTTTACTGATCTGGATTGCCTTCAATGCATTTATCTTGCTCAACAAAGGTTTTGACCCCTACCCTTTCATTTTACTGAATCTGATTTTATCTTGTCTGGCAGCACTTCAGGCTCCGGTCATTATGATGAGTCAGAACCGGCAGGAGGAAAAAGACAGGGAACGCTCAAAGAAAGATTACATGATCAACCTGAAATCTGAAGTAGAAATCCGTTTGTTACACGAAAAAATAGATCACCTCATCATTCATCAACAACAGGAATTATTGGAAATGCAGAAAATCCAACTGGATACGATGAAAGACCTGCTTTTGAAACACAGTAAACGGGAAAAAGAATGATTCCTACTCGGTTCCACTATCCTTCTCCGGGGTTTTCCATTTACTGGAAATCCGGAAACGGGAAGAAACTGGCAAAAAGATTAAGTGGCAATTTTCCTGAACAAACGGAAATAGAAGAATT
>NZ_JASLCN010000415.1 GCF_030151805.1 Fluviicola sp. | reverse complement strand
TTTTGCGCAGGTGAAATGCTGGATTGGGATGCTCCCACGGGAGGTTATTTAATCCAGGGATGTGTTTCAAGCGGATATGTGGCGGGGAAAGCAATTAAATTGAGAGTTGAGAATTGAAAAGATTTAGATTCTTAGAAAGCAATTAAAATCACGGTTTTTTGATGCGATTAGTGGAAAAACTGTTACATTTTTCATTATCAATTTTCAATTCATTATTGGTCGATTCTCGGCAAATTAATTTTCTCCTTTACCACAAAACAAGTAGGGAATTGCTGCGTTGTTGCGGCTTTCACCTTTTCAGCTTCCAATTGTGTCCTGAAATCTCCGACCTTCAAAAAATAGTGCGGGGCAACAAATTCCACATAGGTATCTACTTTCGGAAACATGGCTGCAAACCGGGATCTCGCATCATCAATCTGGCTCTTGCTCGTGTCAAAAGTCAACTGAAGACGGTAACCGTTTATTTCAGCGGTTGTTGCCGGAGGAGTAATCTGACCCTGAGCTTTCACCAATTCATCAATTCTACTGTCTTTTACAATAGTTACCTGGGTGTTTCCTTCGAAAGAAACAAGAATCAGAGAAGCAATCAAAATCACATTTTTCATATCAAAAAGCTTTGTGCAAAGTTAGTTTATTTTTTGAAGTGGTTCATTTTGTCTGAATGTCTTGAATTCATTCAAAAAAATCGTGCCAAAAAAAGCTCGGAAAGCAGCTGTTTTTGGGTGTAAGTTGAAGCAAATTAGGGTATTGTTAACAAATGTGAAAGAATAAAGTTATTTAGAATCATTTTAAATTAAAAAATCAGGGGCAGAAATTGTCATAAAACTGTCACAGAATGGGCTTATTCTTCTAAATTTGCCATCGTTAATTGCTGTGTTAACATAGTGTTGACAACTTATTGTAGGAACAAAAATATCTAATAATCAGATGTTTAGAAGTATAAAACAATGGTGTATCGGTGCGCTTTCAACGCTTTTTGTTGTAGGTGCATTTGATAGTTTCGCTCAAGTTGATGGCGGAGCATTATTTAAGGCGAAGTGTGCTACGTGTCACTCTCCTTTCAAAGACGGGACAGGTCCTAAGCTATTTCACGTTCGTGAAAAATGGGCTTCAGGAGGTGCAAAGGAAGGTTCTATCTATCAGTGGGTAGCTAACTGGAGTGCTGCGGCGGCTTCAGATCCGTATGCGAAACAAGTTTCGACTTCGAAACCTACTGCCATGAATACCTTTCCGGATTTAGCGGGGAAGCAAAAAGAAATCGATGCGATTTTCGATTATATTGATGCTCAACCGGATCCGGCAACTGCGAAAGCAGAAGGTGCTGCTGAAGGTGGTGCATCTGCAACCGGAGAAGTAGAAGAAGACGGATTGTCTTGGGTGTGGATCTTAATGGGTGTGGTTTTCGTTGTGATTATCATGGCTGTTGGTGGTGTTCGCCGCCAGTTGAGAAATGCTACAAGAGAGCAGGACGGTCAACCGGTGAATGAAGATTTGTCATTCGGACAAGAGTTTAAAGCATGGGCTTGGAAGTACAAGCGTTACGTTGGTCTTGGAGGATTGGTGATTACACTTTCCTTGATTGTGTCCTTATTCCTTTCTCTGTACTCAATCGGGATTTTGGAAGATTATCAGCCATCTCAGCCGATTGAATTCCCTCACGATATTCACGCCGGTAAAAACGGAATTGACTGTAAATACTGTCATAACTCTGCGATTGATGGGAAAACAGCAGGGATCCCTACAGTAAACGTTTGTATGAACTGTCACAAGCAGATCAACGGGAACGATGCTGAGCAACAAGAGAAAATCGCTAAGATTTATGCAGCTGCAGGATGGGATCCGGTGAAACAAGTTTACACAGGTAAAACAAAAGAGATTATCTGGAATAAAGTTCACGTATTGCCTGATCACGTTTACTTCAACCACCAGCAACACGTTGTTGCAGGACAGGTAGATTGTAAGCAATGTCACGGTGATATGACGAAAATGAACCAGACTGCAAAAGTTCAGCCGGTTACGGAATTGAACAAGATCGAAGGAAACGTTCAGTTGACAAAGGCAACTTTGACAATGGGATGGTGTATCGAGTGTCACGCTGAGAAAGAAATCTCTTCAGGATCATTGGATTCAAAAGGAAGCAATTATTACAACGAAATACATAACCGTTTGTTGAAAGACAAAAAATTATACAATAAGTTCCTTGAGGATAAGAAAATAACGGTTAAAGAATTAGGTGGTTGGGAGTGTGCTAAATGTCACTATTAATCAAACTCGAACAGTAGAACAAAGATTATGGCTATGTCAAAAAAATATTGGAAAGGTCTTGATGAATTGCATGAAACACCTGCGTTCGTTGAGTCAAGAGATCGTGAATTCTCACCGTCTGTTTCTGTTGACGAATTCTTAGGTGATGATCAACTTGCTGAAACATCTACGGCACGTCGTGACTTCTTGAAATTCTTGGGATTCAGTGTTGCAGCTGCTACAGTTGCGGCATGTGAGGCTCCGGTTACAAAAGCTATTCCTTACGTTGTGAAACCTGAGAACGTAACTCCGGGTGTTGCAACATGGTATGCTTCCACTTATTACGATGGAAACGCATACGCAAGTATTGTTGTTAAAACACGTGAAGGTCGACCAATTTATATTAAAGGAAACCGTGATTTCGGATTTACGCAAGGAGCTTTAACTCCTCAAATCGTTTCTTCGGTACTTTCTTTATATGATAATGCACGTTTGAAAACTGCTCAATCAAAAGGGAAAGATATTTCATGGGATAAATTGGACGGTGCGGTAAAAGCTTCTTTGGCTGATATCAAAAAATCAAACGGAAAAGTGGC
The DNA here is from genome assembly GCF_030151805.1 of Fluviicola sp. Taxonomy (GTDB): domain Bacteria; phylum Bacteroidota; class Bacteroidia; order Flavobacteriales_D; family Crocinitomicaceae; genus Fluviicola. The sequence goes on along the minus strand of NZ_JASLCN010000415.1, from coordinate 3,295 downwards.
ATTCGTTGCAAATTCAGTGATTTCACCATCCATGCAGGGAGCAATTGTAGATTTGTCTACAAGTATCTTCGGTGAGGTGAAAGATGCAACAGGAATGTTAACTGTTCACCCGAACTTTAACTTTATCCAATACGACGCAATCTCTTACAGCGCAATGCGTGAAGCGAATCTGGAGTCTTTCGGAATGAGAGCTATTCCTGATTACGACTTCCTGCAAGCTAAAACGATTGTAAGTATCGGTGCTGACTTCCTGAGCACCTGGTTGCTTGGAAACGCATTCTCTGCAGATTACGGAAAACGCCGTGATCCGGATGGAGAATGGATGAGCAAGCACTTCCAATTTGAATCAATCATGTCTATCACTGGTTCAAACGCAGATTACCGCGGAATGATCAAACCAAGTGAGCAGGCAAACGTACTTTCTTATATCCTTGGAAAATTTGGAGTAAACACAGGTGTTGCTTCAACGTTGCCGAAAGAAGCGCAGGCTGTTGCTGATAAAGCAGTGAAAGCCTTGAAAGCTTCCAAAGGAATGTCAGTGGTTGTTTCCGGTTCAAACAATAAAGCCATTCAGATTCTGACGAATAAATTGAATAGCGTATTGGGGGCTTACGGAAAAACACTTCTTTTCGACAAGCAATTGCAAATGTTCCAGTCTGAAGATGCAAAAATGCAGAAATTCGTTTCTGACGTTATTGCAGGAAAAGGACCGGATGCAGTATTCTTCCTGGGAACAAACCCTGTTTACAACTTACCGAACGGTAAAGAGTTTGCAGCAGCACTTGAAAAAGTAAAATTGAGCGTTTCCCTGTCTTCTTACGGAGATGAAACAGCTTCAAAATGTTCATACATCGCTCCGGATCACCATGCCTTGGAATCATGGATGGATTACAATCCGAAAGCAGGGCATTATTCAATCGCACAACCTACCATCCGTCCGTTATTCGATACGGCACCGGCAATGGAATCACTATTGGTTTGGGCAGGTTCTAAAAACCGTGGAGGAAAAGATTCACGTGTAGCGTACGAATACATCTCTAAAAACTGGGAAACTTATGGGTTCCCTTACCAAACGAAATATTCAGACTTCAATACATACTTTGAAATGGCTATTCACAATAGCTGTAACGAAGATATGGCAATGCCGGCTGCAGCACTTCCTGCTTTCAACGATGCTTCTTTGAGCAAAGTTGCAGGTAAATTGCCGAAAGCAGGTTCTGTGGAAGTGGTATTATACCAAAAAGCAGGAATCGGAAATGGAGATATGGCTGGTAACCCATGGTTGCAAGAAATGCCGGATCCAATTTCCAAAGTAACGTGGGATAACTACATTACCATGTCACCTGAGACAATGAAGAAAGATGGTTACGCCGTTACTTTCGATCAGGAACACGGATTGAACCTGGCAACTGTGAAAGTTGGCGGTCAATCTATCACTTTACCGGTTTACCCTTCACCGGGACAAGCAGCAGGTACAATTGGTATCGCAGTAGGTTACGGACGTGGAGAAGGTAACGAAGAAATCGGTAACGCAGCTTTCGTAACAAAAGAATACGGAGGTTTTGCAACAGACGAAAAAGGAAATCGCGTATCAGTTGGTAAAAATGCATTCCGCTTCCTGACTTGGGAAAACGGATCTTACCAAAATAACGTGACAGGATCTCTTGCAAAAGCAGGAACTGATCTTTACCCGATCGCAGCAACACAAATTCACCATACAGTAATGTCCCGTAACTCGATTGTTAGAGAAACGACTTTGGACATTTATCAGAATGAGGAAGAAGGAACATACAATCACAAACACGTATTGCATACACATGAAGGAGAAGTTCCGATCGCGGAATTCGATTTATGGGATGCACATCCGGTAGAAAACATCGGTCACCGTTGGGGAATGACTATCGACTTGAACCAATGTTTCGGTTGTGGTGTTTGTGTCATCGCTTGTCAGGCAGAGAATAACATTCCTGTAGTTGGTAAGGATGAAGTTAGAAGAGGTCGTGAAATGCACTGGTTGCGTATCGACCGTTACTTCGCATCAAGCGAGGAAGCAGCAGTAGGAACACGTAAAGATCCTGTTTTAGGACATTTGGATTACGTAGAATCTGAAATCCCTACTGCAAACCCGGCTGTAGTTCATATGCCGATGATGTGTCAGCAATGTAACCACGCTCCGTGTGAAACGGTTTGTCCGGTTGCTGCAACAACGCACTCCAATGAAGGATTAAACCAAATGACATACAACCGTTGTATCGGTACACGTTACTGTGCTAACAACTGTCCTTACAAGGTGCGTCGTTTCAACTGGTTTAACTACCCGTCTTACAAGAAATTTACTGAAATCAACCCTGCACAAGACGATTTAGGTCGTATGGTATTGAATCCGGATGTAACGGTTCGTACTCGTGGTGTAATGGAGAAATGTTCATTCTGTGTTCAGAAGATCCAATCAGTGAAATTGGAAGCTAAAGTTCAAAACAGAACTGTTCAGGATAGTGACTTCGAATCTGCTTGTTCAGATGCTTGTCCTGCCGGAGCAATCGTATTCGGTGACTGGAACGATGTAAACTCTAAGATTCGTAAAGTTTCAGGAGGAAAACGTTCTTACCAGGCATTGGAAGAAGTAGGAGTGAAGCCAAATGTTTGGTATCAAGTGAAAGTTCGTAACAACGAAAACGCTGACCTGGACAAATTGGCGGCAGAAGCTCACCATGGCGGACATGGAGCTCATGCTGAAAAACATGAAAGTAAGTCAAATCATTAATTGCTAAAAATAAAGTCTAATGCATAAGGAAGCTGCAATTCGTGAACCCCTCATATTAGGTCACAAGACGTATCACGAGATTACTGACGACGTTTGTAAGCCGATTGAGGATAAAGCGCCACGCATGTGGTACATTTTATTCGGTATCGCTTTAATTATCGGATTATACGGAGTAGGATGTATCTTTTACTTGTTAGGAACAGGTATTGGAGTTTGGGGATTAAATAAGACCGTTGGATGGGCTTGGGATATTACCAACTTCGTTTGGTGGGTAGGTATCGGTCACGCCGGAACCTTGATCTCGGCAGTATTGTTATTGTTCCGTCAAAAATGGAGAATGGCGATCAACCGTTCAGCAGAAGCGATGACAATCTTCGCGGTATTCATGGCTGGTTTGTTCCCGTTAATTCACATGGGTCGTTTATGGGTAGGTTACTGGACTCTTCCTTTGCCAAACCACTTCGGTTCTTTGTGGGTAAACTTTAACTCACCGTTGTTATGGGACGTATTTGCGATCTCAACGTATCTTTC
>NZ_JASLCN010000412.1 GCF_030151805.1 Fluviicola sp. | reverse complement strand
GGTTCTGATCAATGGGGAAATATCACCACCGGAACGGAATTGGTTCGCAAAATTGATGGTGGAGAAGCCTATGCATTTACTTGTCCTTTGCTGACGAAAGCGGACGGAGGTAAATTCGGGAAAACGGAATCGGGAACGGTTTGGTTGGATCCGGAGAAAACAAGTCCTTATGCTTTCTACCAGTTTTGGTTAAATGCGTCGGATGAAGATGCTGCAAAATTGATTCGCTTCTATACTTTGAAATCAAAAGAGGAAATTGAAGCAATTGAGAAAGAACACAACGAAGCTCCTCATTTGCGTACGTTGCAAAAAGCAATTGCTGAAGAAGTAACGGAACGAGTGCATGGAAAAGAAGCGTTGGATATGGCTATCGCAGCATCGAATATTTTGTTTGGAAAATCCACTTCGGAAGATTTGAAAAAATTGTCGAATGATACGTTCCTGAGCATTTTTGACGGCGTACCGATGGCAACTGTGAAGCGTGCTGAGTTGAATGAAGGAATTAGTATTGTTGACCTATTAGCTTCTAAAACCGGCTTTTTGCCATCAAACGGAGAAGCAAAACGCGAATTAAAAGCAAATGCTATTTCTTTGAACAAAGATAAAGTGGCAGAAGGAACGTTGGTTGGTCCGAGTGACTTGATCAACGACAAATTCATCCTGCTCGGAAAAGGAAAGAAGAACAATTACATTGTGATTATAGAATAAACAAAAAACAAGTCGGGGCGAAAAAATTTTCGCCCCGACTTGTTTTTATCTGTTTTTATCGCGGTCTGCTCCCCAAAGTCTTTTGAAAGAACGCTTCTGTTTTCTCCGAGCTTTTTAAGATTCGGTCGAATAGTTCATCGGTTCTTTCTCTATTCTTTTCAAGGATTTCAAAATTGTATTCTGCATTTTTAGCCTTGAATTCTTTTTCATCCTCCAGGTTACTTTGAATCGTTTCGTAATGCTTTTCGTAGTATTTCTCCAGACTTAACAATTCGTTTCTGTCTGTATAGAACGTTCGTAAATCCGTTGAAATCAGAGACAAGATCTGGTAATTCAAGGAATTCAAATACTTGCTCATATCGGTATACTTGTAATTCGGATTCTTTTTGGAATATGCCTTCAGTCCCGTAAGACCTCTTTTGATCACTTTTTCCAGCACTTTGTATTCTTTCAGAATTTCTGCCGGATACAGCAAGGAATCGTAGGTTTCTTTGTGAAAACGGAACAATTCCTTCAGATCTCCTGCAATTTTGGAATCGTATGCAATCACCGTATCGCTGTAGTAAACCGGGGCTGAATTCAGAATGAACAGGTTTCTGAAACTTGTTTCGTAAGCTCCTTTCAGCCACTGAAAACGCTTTTCATAGGTTTTGTCGTCATGCGCCAAACGATCCCATCCCTGGCGTAGGGAATCAATCTTCAGCAAAGAATGAAACAAACTGTCTTTCCACTTGGAATAAGATGCCGGAACCAATGATGAATCCAGGCTGCTTTGTGTTGCATACGCTGTTGATTCCTGGAGTAATTTCTGTTTTTTCTCTTCGATTAAAGTAACATCTTTCGAAATTTTAGCCTTTTCCTTCTCCAGACGCGTCACATTTTTCTTCTGTTCCGACACTACTTTTTTCACCATCGAATAAGCTTCCTTATCCGTTGTTTTGAAGATCTTTGTTTCGGCGGAAATAATCCGTTTACTGATCGCATAAGAAGTCTTATTGATTTTCTTTGCTTCTTTGCTATACAATGCAACACTGTCGTTGATATCTCTCAGGTCCGGAAATTGCTCATGCAAATCTCCTTTTTCAATAATCTCGAAGGAATTTCTGAATTTATCATTCAAATGCAAGCCCAGGTAATTGAAGTGATGAACCGTCATGGAACTGTAATTCGCCGGATTGAACTTTAATCCGTCTTTCGCCACTTTGATCCATTTATCATTCAACTTCAAAGAGCTGTATTCCGAAACATATTCTTCAAATGCGACTGAATTTCCGTTTTTACGTTCCAGGATCGTATCCCAGTTTTTGGTTTTCCGGGTGAAATCCTCCATCGAAATCGGGTACGAACGAAGCTGAAATTCAGGTTGGGAAGGCAAATGCGTTTGAACAAATTCATCCGGGTCCAGCATGAAATTTTCCAATGACGGGTAGCGCACAAACCCGATGTCCGATTTGTAATCACCGCGTTTTTCTTCTGCTTTTTCAGCTTCCTTTTTGTCTTTTTTGTCCCATTTGAACTGCTTCACTTTTTTCCGCTTCTCTTTTTCGATTTTAGCCAGTTTTTCGGCTCTTTTAAGCATCCGTTTTTCCTTCTTTACGAGATCTTCCTTGTATTTCGGGATTCTTCCGATGTAACCGGCATCCCAGGTAGGATCGCACAAATACCACTTCCGGTCCACTTTGAAAGCGACCCATTCGTGATCCGAAGAAGCAATCAACGGAATAGAATCCGATAAAAACCGGGCAGTGTAACCTTCCACAGTGGTTGCTTCGATTCCTGCGTTTTTCAACAATTCAACCGTCAAAGCGCTGTATCCCTGGCAAACAGTACTTTTTGCTTTTAAAACAGCCCCGGCAGATTTGTACTCCAGCGGTTTTCCGCTTTCGATCGCTTTGTAGTTATAGGAAATATTGTGTGTCACCCACTGATAGATGTGCGCAGCTTTGGTACTGTCGTCCGGCAAACCCTTCGTAAGAAAAGCGCTTAAGGCTTTAACATCCTTCTGAGCTTCTTTGGGTGTTTTCAGAAATTCAATTTTTTCCTGGGCAAACAGGATTTTTCCTCCGAGAAGGAAAAAGATAAGGCAGTAAGGTTTCATTTTCAATGATTTGGATTTTTCTTCGATGCAAAGTTATTTCTTTTTTAGAATTAACTCTTATAAATCATTTCAATAAATAAAGAGGGGTCGCGATGTATTCGAAATTAACCACAATTTACACCCATACTTAATTTTCTTCCACCAATGCGCAAAT
>NZ_JASLCN010000408.1 GCF_030151805.1 Fluviicola sp. | reverse complement strand
CAAGTGCATTTTCATATGTCCTTGTTGAATTCCGGTTGTTGTCAATGATTTAACGGCTCCAAAATTATTTGCCAATCCTGCTGCTGCGGCTATTCCCATCAATTCTCTTGCATTCGGGAAATCTAAAATCTCATGCGATAGTTTCACCAACGGATGCAGGTTCGTCAATCCGCCAACTACTCCCATTGCAATCGGTAACGTCAGCTCAAAACGGAAGATATCGTTCTCAATCGTGCAATTCGTTAAAGAGGTATAATGCCCGTTTATACTTGCATACGCATGACCACACGCTTCAACCGCTCTGAAATCATTTCCTGTTGCTAATACAACTGCATCCACCCCATTGTAAATTCCTTTGTTGTGCGTCGTTGCACGATAAGGATCTACTTGTGCGATTCTTACGGCAGTATGGAATTTTTTTGCGAATTCTTTCCCGGAAACTCCCGGAACAATTCCATCCAGGTTCTTCACATCTGTTTCCACCCAACACTTCACCACACAATTCGGTGTGAGGTTAGAGAGAATGGACATAATGATTTCCAGGCCATCCTTTTTCAAGTCCGGTTGGTTTTGGTGCCAGTTTCTGAATAGTTCAGCGAATCGTTCCAAACAAGAGTTTACGAAGTTTGCACCCATTGAATCTATTGTTTCAAAAGTGACAAACAACTGCATTAATCCCGGCTCTTTATCTGAAAGATCTTTTAAGACAATATCCTTGATACCACCACCGCGGTTACGCATATTGACCGTAATGTCTTCTGAACCATTTAAGAAGAGTTGTTTTAACTCGTCAAAACGACCGGTCAGTTTTTCGATATCATCGTGCCATAAGAAATGAACCTGCCCTACTTTTTCGGTATCAACGATCTCTGTATGAAATCCTCCTAAAGCATACCAGAATTTTGCGCTTTTTGAAGCTGCTGCAACAACAGAACTTTCTTCAATGACCATTGGAACCGCAAAGGTTTTTCCATTGATTAAAAAGTTTGGTGCAATGCTGTAAGGTAAGTGGAAATTCGATATGGTATTTTCACTAAACTCGTTAATTACTTCTTGAACAGCGACTTCAGGGTGATCAAAACTTTTAAATGTTTCCATCGTCTTCTCCGGCGACTTACAAAACTTTGTAATCGCTTCCAACTTCTCCTGCTTGTTCTTTTTTGAGAACCCTTCTATTATTTCCATTATCTTATTTTTAGAAATTTTTGAGCCATTAGTAATCCTTTTATTTGTATTTCAGCAAATGTGTCCAGGGCTTCCTGAGATTCATTTGCGTATTTTAAGAATGGCGCTGCCTGACCGTAAATTGCAGGAATGTCTGCTTTTGAGGTCAAATAATAACCGTCTAAAAAGTTTTTTATCCCGCCACTTATAATCACGTTATTACACTTACGTTCAGAACCCAGTTCCCGGATTGCGCTATTTAAAAAATCGACCATTTCGGAAGCAGAATGCCCCAAAGCAATCACGTCTTCATAATGTGCTTTCAATGGTTCGTTACGCAATAGCTCTAATTTTGAAAAGTTTGTTCCGCCATTTGCTGCAAAGTCAATTGCCAAAATCGGCAACTTCAGTAATTCTCTCATGCTTTCAGGACCAAAGCCTTGCCCTACTTCCTTCACAATGATGTTTGTGTCGATTTCATTCAACAACTGTTTGATTGTGACCAGCGGGGAACGTTGAATCAAGTCGCCTTCCGGCTGCAACCATTCCTGCAAGGGATTCACATGTACAATCAAACCGTCTGCATCCAGCTTATCGACTAATGCTTTTAACTTAGAAGCCTGCCCCTTGTCTATTAACCGCTCAATTTGAGCAATTCCTACATTGGCGTATAACGGAGAAGCATCTCCAAGGATCGGACGCAGGTTAAAATCGTCGAAATAGGTATTGTCTTCCAAAATAACCCGGCAAGAGCCCAGACCCATACCAAAACCATATTTATTGGCCGTTTTTGCCAACATTTTATTGATTGGACCTGCAGCAGAAGTACCGCCTGTCATGCTTGAAATCCAGACAGGGTAACGGAGCGTTTTCTCTCCCAGTTGAACAGGCAAGTCCGATTGCTGAGGATGCCCCTCTAACATCGGTTCATAATAAAAACGACCATCCGACAAGGCACTTTGCGAAGCAAAAGCCAAATCCAAATGATTCTTTTTTCTTAAGTCTGCCGCTTCAAGCGTTTCGTGTTCAATTTTTTCCATCAGATCGTTGCCGGAACTCCTTCATCCTTTAATATGGGGCGAATAATTCGTGTGGCATTTTTATATAGGCGTATTTGTTTCGCCGGTTTCGTAATAAAATGTATCGGGTGCTGCATCGCCACTTTAAAAAAGTGCTTCAACAGAAATTGTTTGTTTTTGTTTATTCCGGATAGAATGGAAAGCGGACCTGTAGCTTGTTCTCCTCCCTTCTGCAAATACTCAAAGCATGCTTCTTTTAATTCATCATCCGTAAACACTTCGTACAAAGAGTTTGCCAAAATGTTGATTGTCTCCACATTTTTCCCTCTGTTCTTGTAATACTCGCTAATGGCGCATTCCAGTTTTTCTTCATTTTGAAAATCAATCCCTGCTAATTCGCCATTCAGGCAAAGAATATCCGAAAAGGATGCCGTCATTCCTCCACCTGTTAAAGGATGTCTCATGTTCAATGAATCGCCCAACAATACAGCGCCTTTCAAGCGGAATGCCTGACCTTTCATGGAGTGATTCGGCATCACCTTCAAAGGTTCCTCGTCGATGGCTGTTAAGAATGCCTGAATCATTTCTTCAGGTAATATTTTCACCACTTCTTCCTTCAATCGTTCTATGGATTCTTTGCCCATTTTGGGAGCTTTTCCTCCGGGATAATCAATTAAGATCCGATAGGCATTTGTGTGAATCGGGTAAACCAGGATTGGAAAATCGCCGGTAACAATCATGTGGCCATAAGAAGGAAACTCCAGTTCCAAATCTTTCAGAACCAAGCCCATAAAATAGGAAGTCACTTTCTTGTTTACTTTGCTCAACTTATCACGCAGCATAGACATGGGCCCATCACAAACGACTGTCAGTTTTGCAACTTGTGAAACACTTGTTCCGTCTTCCTGTGTGTAGCTTACGCCGGTAATGGTGTTATTGTTTTCAAGGATTTGAGTGACATTTCCCTGAACCACCGTGATATTTTCCCGTTGTTCAAGTTCTTTCCGGATATTGGTCAGAAACTTTCCGTTTCTCAAACCAAGACCTTTGAGTCCTTTTTGAACCTCCTCATATTGGATTGTAAAACGTTCGTTCCCTTTAATGAGGTTATATCCATTGACTTCCTGTGCATCAATGCCTTCCAGCAGATGACCAAGTCCGAGTTCATTCAAAGACTGAATTCCTCCGGGCTGCATTAATTCACCGATAATTCTATCGGGTTCTGAAAGGTCTCGTTCTATCACAAGGATCCGTGTGCTACGGGGTTGAGAAGCAGCAAACACTCCTCCGGCAACTCCGGCACCTATCACTATGATATCAAATTCACCTGTGCTCATTGTTGAATGTTGGCTAATATTGATTTGATTTTACCTGTATTGTCTTTTTTCTCTAAACTTTTAAGAACAGAGATAAATTCCTTTTTCGTACTGTTAAAGTCCTGAATTGAAATAAAGTACTTAGCTGTTTTTCCTTTTCTGATTTTAACGTTTTTGTGCAGAACCTCCGGATTATTGTACAATTCTTTCAATGTTGCAACGGCCATCAATTGCGGGATGGCGC
>NZ_JASLCN010000383.1 GCF_030151805.1 Fluviicola sp. | reverse complement strand
CTTTGCGCTCTTCGCTACTTTGCGTTTAATCTGAATTTTGATTAAACAAACGCCAAGATGCAAAGGCCGCAAAGAATCTTTAGATTCTCATATAAGTTTAAAGCACTAATACTAAAAGATCTACAACATAAAATCTATGAACGACCGAATCATTGAACAACTGAAATTCTGCAAGGACAAAAATAAACGGATTTCTTTCTTAGTTGGAGCGGGCTTATCTGCCGAAAGCGGAATTCCCACTTTCAGAGGAAAAGACGGTTATTGGGTTTCCGGTTCAAAAAACTATAAGGCAGAAGAAATCGGGACATACCGCATGTTTCAGGTAGCTTCACAGGAAGTTTGGAAGTGGTTTCTATACCGGAAATCCATTACGGAAGCTGCGAAACCCAATCAAAGTCATTACATGCTCAAAGAAATGGAGGAACTTCTGACGGATCAGTTTGCATTGATTTCTCAGAATGTCGACAGTCTTCACCGCAAAGCCGGAAGTTCGGAAGACAGAACTTTCCTGATTCACGGAGATTTTGATTTTGTCAGATGTGGTGATGAATGCTCCAATGCATTGTATCCATTTCCAAAAGAGATTCCCCTGGAAAACAGGAATAAAGATCTTATCACGGATGCTGAATGGGCTGCATTGCGCTGTCCGCGATGTGGGGAAGATTTGCGTCCGCATGTATTGTGGTTCGACGAGTATTATGATGAAAAGTATTACAAAAGAGACAGCGTTCTCCGGATTTCTAAAGAAACCGGAATCTTGTTTATTTTAGGAACTTCAGGTGCTACTAATCTGCCACGAACGATTACGGAAAATGTGCTTTCTAAAAATGGAATGGTCGTTGAAGTGAATATTGAAGACAGTTATTTCAGTAAATTGCTTGAAGGCAAAAAGAATGGAATCAGCATCCGGCAGGAAACTTCTCCTTTTCTGACTGAATTAAAGAATGACCTGGAAAAGTGGTGGTAAGAAGAAATGATCAAATAATTCTACTCAAACCGAATTAATCTTACATTTAAGTTCATGAACTATCTCGGGCATATCTATTTTTCAAACAATGATCCGCAATTGGCAGTGGCCAATTTGTTCGGTGATTTTGTCAAAGGCAAAAAATACCTGGAATACCCGGAATACATTCAGCAAGGTGTTTTGCTTCACCGGAAAATTGATCATTTCATCGATCATCATTACGAAGTACTCCATCTCATCCATCAAATCAGAGCTTCCCTTCCAAAAGTTGCTCCGATTGCCATTGATATTTATTTCGACCACTTGCTGGCAAAAAACTGGGAGCAATATCATTCTACGAAACTTCCGGATTTTTTGGCTGATTTCTATTCAAAAATAGATTTAAGCAAGGAGCCTTATCCATCAGATTTTAAACACTTTATCAATCTGTTGATTGAACGCAACTGGATCAGTTATTATCCGACAGAAGAAGGATTATTCCGTATGTGTCAGGGAGTTAGCAACAAACTATCTTTTGAGAACGCGTTAAAGAACGGCCACACGGTGTTTTACACGTTTCAGAACGAAATTACTAGTTGCTTTCATGAATATATGCGCGATGCAAATGAATATTTAAAGGGAAAGGTTTAGTCTTTTTTGTCGTTATTTGTTCGTAAGTTTGAATATGATGCAACAAGCCAACACTGGAATTCTTCGTTTGTTTTTTCTCGCAGCCACCATCGTTTTGGCAGCCTGTTCTTCCGAAAAAATAGATTTAAGAAAGAAACCGCTGAATGCTCATGACTTCGATCTTCCGGGAATCTACAAACGTGGCAGCCTGGTTGTTCTGGCAGAAAACAGCTCCACTTCCTTCTTTATTTACAAAGGCAAAAAAATGGGATTCGAATATGAAATCCTGAAAGAATTTGCAGAAGATCTGGGCGTTGCGCTCGAAGTCAAGATCGTCAACAACCTGGATGAAATCAACGACATTTTGAACCGCGGGGAAGGCGATATTGTGGCTTGTAATTACACCGTTACCCGCGAACGCCGCTCCGAAATCAACTTTTCCATTCCGTTTTTGCAAACCAACCAGGTTCTCGTTCAACGAAAATCTACTCCTGAAACCAAGGATCAGAAAGTTACTTTTATCAGCGATCCGATTCAGCTTGCGAATAAAAAAGTCGTTGTTTGGGAAAAATCCAGTTATTATACACGCTTACTTCATTTAGAGGACGAAATCGGAGATACGATTATGATTCGCCCTACTCAGGCTCAGGAAGGCGTTGAAGAATTAATCGAACAAGTATCTGACGGAGTCATTGATTATACCGTTTCAGAACGAAATGTAGCGGAAATCAACGAGCGTTTTTACGATAATCTGGATGTAAGTCTTCCGATTTCTTTCAAACAGAACATTGCCTTCGGACTCAACAAAAAATCACCGATTCTTCAGAAAAGATTGAATATCTGGCTGGCGAAGTTCATCAAACGTGAATCATTTTCATACATCAAGCGCAAATACTTCGAACAAATCAGAAGCTCTATCGGCGGCGAAATCAACTTCAAATCGCGTAGAGGAACCATTTCTCCGTTTGATGCCATTCTGAAAGCAGAAGGCACTAAGTACAACATCGACTGGCGTTTGGTAGCTGCTTTGATCTTCCACGAAAGTAAATTCAATCCGAATGCGAGAGCCTTTGGAG
>NZ_JASLCN010000372.1 GCF_030151805.1 Fluviicola sp. | reverse complement strand
ATCTATACATCCCGACAGATACGATTGTTGCAGATAAATTTGATAATAACGCAAGTACACAATTGGTTCCGATCAATGCTATTCCTTCCGGGTGGATGGGATTGGACGTTGGTCCTGAATCCATCAAAGCGTGTGCGGAGATCATTGAAAATTCCAAATTGATTTTGTGGAACGGCCCGATGGGTGTTTTTGAAATGAGCAATTTCCAGAAAGGAACTGCTGAAGTAGCTCAATCCATCGTAAAAGCAACCGAAAAAGGAGCATTTTCATTGATTGGCGGTGGTGATTCTGTTGCTGCGATCAATCAATTCGGATTAGCTGATAAAGTAAGCTACGTTTCTACCGGTGGTGGAGCCATGTTAGAATATTTAGAAGGAATTGAATTGCCGGGAATTAAGGCGATTCGTTCTTAAATAAGAAATAGAAAAATAATGAAATCCCCAATTTGTTTCGACAGGTTGGGGATTTTTAAAATCTGTTATTCATCTTTCCAATTTAAATATTCACTCAACAGCCTGTGATGCTAATTAGGCCCTTCTGAATCAACTATTCTTTATTCCTTCGAAAACAGAACCGGAAACTTAAACCGTTTATGACACCAAATCGCGCTAAAATTGTTCTCACTAATCCATGTTCAGAAAACTGGGATTCCATGCCCGCTGATGCTATTGGACGTTTTTGCCAGTCGTGTCAAAAGAGTGTGATTGATTTCAGTTCAAAATCGGATGATGAAATCAAAACCTTCCTGAAAGATAAACAAGGAGAAAACCTGTGCGGCCGCTTCCAGGTTCACCAGGTGGAACGTATTCGTATTGAAATTGATCCGAATTTACTGATTTCTGCCATTCCTTCCTGGCAAAAGTTTTTGGTTGTGTTTTTAATTTGCTTCGGACAAGATTTCCTGGGCGTTGATTTCATATTCGCGCAAACAGAAACGGATTCCATTCCGGTTAAAACCGAACAGGTTGATTCGTTGGTTTCCATAGCCGTTGCAGAGCCAGATTCAACCTTAGAAGCAGCGGTTGATTCTGTTCAAAAACCGATTCATTCTAAAAAAAGTGAAACAATCGTTCTTGATTCTTTTCTATTTGGTCTCGGAGAATTCATTGGTGGTAGTGTTATGCTTATTGATGAACATCTTCTCGATGAATTGGGGATTAACTTACCTGGCCCATTCCCAAAAATTCCTTTGTCTCAAGATCAGCCCGAAGAGGATACCACAAATTTCGAAACAGGAATTACGCAAATGCCACAGAATAATCCGTTTATTCCGAAACGTCCGCAAAAAAAACCGCTTCCTCCGGAAAATGCCGTTATTGCTGATTCCGGTGAAAGACGAAAAACAAGAAGAGGTTAAGATGAAGCAATCAATCAGCATCCTAATCGGCCTTTTATGGATGTCTTTTTCTGTTTTTGCACAGAAAGAAACCAATACCCTGAATACCAAAGAAAATCTCTTTGCCGCTAATGAATCTGGTAAATTTGTATCAGCAACTTCTTCCTCGATACAATCAACCGAAAATGTAACTGTTACTGTAGATACGTTAACTCCAGCAAGCTTTGAATTCTATTGTCACATTTTTCCTAAGGAGACCGTTGTGGAAACCTATCCCGGCGGATACTCAGATACTATTGTTTACAGAGGATGCCGAAACATTCCTGCATTCCAGGTAAGGATTGATTACAAAGGGGAAGATAAAATAGAAATTCAAATCGAAGATGGCAAGTTGGTAGCTGTCCAACAGGCATTGGATTCCGCAGGAAACTGGATTTCGTTGGAGCATTTCATCCACAGCGACTGTGGAAATAATTATTCATTTGCGCGACTCAAAAAAAATGAAAGTTATCTTTTTAAAATTGCCCAATACACCGGAAACTATCCGACCAAAATGCGTTTGAAAATTTTGATTGATGATCAGGTCTATTACAGCAATGAATTCAATGGAAGTATCAATAACGAACAGTTGAACTCCAGTTATAACAGGAAAGAAAACGAAACGATTTTCAGATAAGGATTACTTATCCAACACCTTTGCAATGCGGAAGTAATCCGAATCTTTCTTCGGTGCGTTTTTCAATGCTTCTGCCTGTGTGATCGTTACTTCAGGCTCATCATCGCGAAGCACATTCACTTCGTCGCTCATAAAAATCAACGGTTCCACATCATCGGTTGGAATCTCAGACAATTTCCCCATAAAGCCAATAATCTTATCCAAATCTTCACGGATAGCAACCTTCGCATCTCCTTCAAAACGCAGTCTTGACAGATGTGCAATGTGATCAATTGTTTCTTCTGAAATTTTTTCCATGTTGCAAAATTACAAAATTTGCCTGAATTGCTCTCGATTACTTCATTAAACCTCTTTGTCTCAAAGGTCCGGCCAAAACATCAAATACATAATCGGACAATTCTGTTTCCGACATTCCGTTTTGTTTTTCAACTGAAACAATATCGTGCATATACACCCGAGAAATTCCGGGATGTGCATATCCTAAAACCTGATCGGGATCAGAGAACATGTGGTGGTGGTCCAGAAAAGTAATCGGGACAATCGGAATCCGGGCATTCTTGGACAATTTGAACGCTCCTTCTTTGAATGGAGCCATTTGCGGCAAATCATCATCCGGAATTCCTCCTTCCGGGAAGATCACGATCGACCAACCTTCCTTGATTGCATTCTTCGCCTGGATAAACGATTTCGCAGATTTGATCCGATCTTTACGATAAACAGGAATATTTAATCTCTTAAAGAAGGTTTTCATCAAAGGATAACTCAATATTTCACTTTTGCCCATAAAGAGGAAACGATGACGCGGCAACAGCGAATACATGATGAAAATATCGAAATACGACGTATGATTGGAAACAATCAG
This sequence comes from Fluviicola sp., assembly GCF_030151805.1. Classification (GTDB taxonomy): domain Bacteria; phylum Bacteroidota; class Bacteroidia; order Flavobacteriales_D; family Crocinitomicaceae; genus Fluviicola. The sequence goes on along the minus strand of NZ_JASLCN010000372.1, from coordinate 6,558 downwards.
ATACGGTCCTTTGGGAAGTTTCACTTTTCGAATGCGATGCACCCAGATCAAAGCCAGAATCCGAACTGTAAAACTCCAGACCACATTAATCGGGAAACTCCATTTCCTCCAGGAAACGCGGCTCAGGGTAATGTAGATAAAAGGGTAGAAAAATAGCAAGGTCGCTACGAAGATCAGCCCGACGTATAACTTATAACACAAACTCAAGACTCCCAGGAACTGCTTCACCTCTCAAAAATAACGCTTCCAATGAAAATTCGGTAACAAAAAACCGGGCAATCTCGAAATTCTAAGTAATTCATTCGATTAAGCGAAGAGAAACTAGTAAATTCGCTAAAAAACAATTCAAATGTCACGAGTTCTTACAGGTATTCAAAGTACGGGCACTCCACACTTGGGGAATTTGCTCGGTGCGATCCTACCTGCTATTAAAATGTCGAAAGATCCTCAAAATGAGTCTTTTCTTTTTATAGCGAATCTACACTCTTTGACTCAGATCAAAGATTCCGAAATCATGCGTGAAAACACGTATTCTACTGCGGCTGTCTGGTTGGCTTGCGGAGTAGATCCTGAAAAAACAACGTTCTACAGACAAAGTGATGTAGCGGAAGTTTCGGAGTTGATGTGGCATTTGTTGTGTTTCTTTCCTTTCAAAAGATTGAGTTTGGCGCACGGTTTCAAGGATAAAGCGGACCGTTTGGAAGATGTAAATTCGGGTTTGTTTACTTATCCGATGCTTATGGCAGCCGACATCCTGATTTACGATGCTGAGTTGGTTCCGGTGGGGAAAGATCAGTTGCAGCATCTTGAATTTACACGGGATGTTGCCTCCCGATTCAATCACCAGATGGGAGAAACGTTTGTTCTTCCGGATGGACGCATTGATGAAAACACGGAAATCGTTCCCGGAACAGATGGAGAGAAAATGAGTAAATCCAGGGGCAACATTATCAATATTTTCTTGCCTGAAAAGGAATTGAAAAAACAGGTCATGTCCATCGTAACAGACAGTAAAGGATTGGAAGAACCGAAAGATCCGGATACCTGCAATATTTTCAAAATATACCGTCTTTTGGCTTCACCTGAAGAAATTGAAAGTACGCGAAGTAAGTACCTGGCTGGTGGATTTGGTTACGGACACGCTAAAACTGCGCTTTTGGAGTTGATCTTAACGAAATTTTCTGCCGAAAGACAAAAATACAACGAATTGATGGCGGATAAATCTCAAATTGATAAAGCCTTGCAAATAGGAGCTTCTAAAGCAAGATTGATTGCTCAGGAAACACTAAATCGAGTTAGGAGTAAAATTGGCTACTAAAAAAATTTTTAATAATCGATACCGTTTAATCAAAAAGTACTATATTTGAGTCAACTTATGTTACACCAACATAAACTACTCTTATTAAACCAACATGCTGAAGCTCCAATTATGGGGCTTTTGCCTTTTTAAGGGGTGACTGCCTGAAAAAAGCTTACTTTAGTATATTTCTTCAGGATTAGCGCAATTTGTTTTAAATGTTATTTTTGTAAATCACTACAACATACTTACTATGTTTAAACAGCTCGTTCTTGTTTCCATGCTTGCTTTCGGTTTTGCTGGATGTTCGGATGATTCGGTAAATGTGGAGGATCTGAAAGCCATCGGAGGTGCCAGGTATGGAGGTGAATTTCGCTTCATGTCTTCTGAAAAAATAGAAGCATTATTTCCTCTTCAAGCTACAACTCTTTATACACAACGAATTACTTCCCAGATTTTTGATCCTATTTTACGCCTCGATGCATCCGGATCAAAAGTGATTCCATCCGTCGCAGAAAGTTTCAGCGTTTCACCGGATGGCAAATCCTATACCTTATCCATTCGCAAAGGCGTTTATTTCCACCCGGACGAATGTTTGGACGGAGAAGGCCGCGAATTAACTGCAGATGATGTGAAGTTTACGCTCGACATGGCTTGCAGCGGATTGAAAATAAATGAAGTCAGTTATATGCTCCACGACCGCGTTGTTGGTGCAGCGGCTTATAACGACGCCACGAAGACACAATTGAAAGCCGGTGGAGTTTCCGGAATCAAAGTGTTGGGCAAATACAAACTTCAGATTGACCTCGTAGAAGCATTTGCCGGTTTCGACAAATTACTCACGTATTCCGGTTTCGGAGTTTTCCCGAAAGAAGCTTACGATCAGTATAAAAACGACATCAAAAACCATCCTGTGGGAACAGGGCCTTTCATGCTCGAAGATTTCTCTGGAAAAGGACTGAAATTGAAACGCAATCCGAACTATTGGGCAAAGGATCAATTCGGAAATCAGCTTCCGTTCCTGGCAGAAATAGCATTGAGTTATACCAAAAACAAACGCAGTGAACTCATTGCCTTCAGAGAGCGAAAAATAGACCTTGTGCTGGAAATTCCCACAGAAGAAGTAGATAACATTCTAGGTTCGCTGCAAGAGGCTCAGGAAGGAAAAACAGTGAAGCACAAAGTGGACTCCAAACAATCTTTCTCGGTTACTTTTTTGGGAATGTCCCAAAGACACCCTGCTTTTAAAGACGCTCGTGTCCGAAGAGCCATTAATCATGCCATCAATCGGGTTACTTTGGTCAACAACACCCTGCTTGGTGAAGGATATCCGGTCTTGAACGGTTTTATTCCGAACAATGAGTTTTTTCCTGCAAATCGGGTGAAAGGACCTGATTACAATGTTGCAAAAGCCAAATCATTGCTTGCTCAGGCCGGCTTTCCGAATGGAAACGGTTTCCCGGTTATGACAATCTACGTCAGTGGAAACAAAGATGCCGCAAACCACTTACTGGCAAAAGGCATTGCGCAGCAATTAAAAGAAAACCTCGGCATTTCGGCATCCGTAGAATTGGTTGATTTCGAAAAACGCAACCGCTATGTCAAATCCGGGAAGGCCAGCATGTGGGTTTCGGGTTGGATTGCCGATTATCCGGACGGAGAAAGTTTCCTGAGCATTTTCTATGGAAAATATGCAAACATGGATTCGGAATTTATGAATCCTTTCAAATACAGAAGTGCGAAATTTGACGATCTGTACAACCGTTTGAACAAAGAACAGGATCCGCAAAAACGTATGGATATCATGGTAGCATGCGACCAGCAGATCGTAGACGATGCGGTGGTTATTCCACTTACAAACGATGATTTCATTACGATGATCAATTCCAGGGTTCGAAATTTTAAGACAAATTCATTGGAGAATTTAGATTTTTCCACTATTTTTATCAAAGAACCAAGGAGTTCTGAATAATTATTTTTTACTAACTCTCAGCTTGCAAAAAATGAAGGCAGTCCAGGGCGGATTGCCTTTTTTTATTCTGTTAACACAATCTCAAAAATTTATTAACTTAGAATAAAAAGCATGGTGCTAAGTTTGCCACCATATTCAATAAACATGGTAAAGAGTCAGGAAACGCACGCATCAAAAAACAAACATTCTTCAATGAAATACTTTAACCGTGAATTAAGTTGGCTCTCCTTCAACGATCGCGTTTTGCAAGAAGCCCTGGATGATGAAGTTCCGTTAGTAGAACGCTTACGATTCCTGGGGATTTACTCCAACAACCTGGATGAGTTTTACCGTGTGCGCGTAGCGAACATCAAGCGCATGATTCAGGTTGGTGATCAAAAAGTAGAAGGCTACAAAGGAACATCGGAAGAATTGTTCGAAGAAATCCGGAATGTGGTCATCAAACAGCAACGCAAATTTGAACATGCCTACGCTTCCATTCTTCACAAACTCAAACTGAACGGAATCCGTCATTACGATGAAACAACCGTCAACGACAAGCAAAAAAGAGAACTGAAAAGCTACTTTTTTTCTTCCGTTATTCATGATATCGTTCCGGTTTTGCTGGACAAAAAAATGCCCTTTCCCCGCTTAAGAGATAAGGCAATTTACCTTGCTGTGCGCATGGAATGGGATTATAAACGAAAAGCACGCTTTGCATTGATCGAAGTTCCCAACCGTGTTTCAAGGTTTTACATCCTGGAATCAGAGAAAGGAAAAGGTGTCATTCTGATTGATGACATTATCCGTTTGAACCTGGCAGATATCTTCCCTATTTTCTCTTTTGATACGATTGAAGCCTTTACCTTCAAATTTACCCGCGATGCCGAGCTAAACCTCGATGACGATGTATCCATGTCTTTTATTGAGAAAATGGAAAAAAGCATCAAACAGCGGAAAAAAGGAGAACCGGTTCGCATGGTTTACGACCACCGGATGCCGCAGGATTTGCTGGAAATGCTGATCAAAAGTTTGAATCTGACAGCGGGAATCAACACCATTGCCGGAGGAAAGTATCACAACTTCAAAGATTTCATGAAATTTCCGGATTTCGGAAACAAAGAATTCGTTTATCCGACTTATACTCCGGTAGACCATCCCAGTTTTCACAAACAGCACAGTCTCATCAAAGTGATTCTGGAAAAAGATGTTTTGCTTCATTATCCTTATCTGCGCTTTGATCACCTCGTAGATTTATTGCGTGAGGCCGCCATTGACCCGAAAGTTTCGTCAATCAAGATCAATATTTACCGCGTTGCTCAGAATTCACAAGTAATGAACGCCCTGGTAAACGCCGTAAGAAACGGAAAAGAAGTGACCGTCGTGCTGGAACTACAAGCCCGTTTTGATGAAGAAAACAACTTGTTCTGGTCTGAAAGAATGAAGGAAGAAGGTGCAAAAGTGCTTTTCGGGCCGGAACATCTGAAAATTCATTCCAAACTCATCCAGATCAAACGCCATTCCGACAAAAAAGAACAGCTGATCACTTACATCGGAACCGGAAACTTTAACGAACGATCAGCTCAGGTTTATACGGACGTAGGCCTTCTCACCGCCGACAAAAAAATTGCCCAGGAAGTGCATGAGGTATTTCATATGATGGAACACGTACTTCACAATCATCAGTTCAAGACCTTGATCGTTTCACCGATCAATGCGCGTAGAAAGTACATCAGCCTGATCAATAACGAAACGAAGAACGCCAGGAAGGGCTTACCGGCATTTATTCATATTAAGATCAACAATTTGGTAGATCCGCAATTGATTGACAAATTGTATGAAGCTTCTCAAAACGGTGTGAAGATCAAATTATTGGTTCGCGGAATCTGTTGTTTGATTCCCGGAATTAAAGGCTTGAGTCAGAATATTGAAATCCTTAGTGTCGTGGACCGTTTCCTGGAACACACCCGCTTTTTAGTTTTCGGGAACAACGATAAACCGCTTTATTTCATTACTTCCGCAGACTGGATGGAACGAAACCTGGACAAACGTATTGAAGTCGGGGCTCCGATTTTCGATAAAAGCATCCAGGAACAGATCAAGCTTATTTTCGCCATGCAATGGGGTGATCGTGAAAAAGCACGGATCATAGACAAAATGCAGAAGAATAGCTACAAGGAAGCAAGCGGGCATGAAGCAGTCATTCGTTCACAGGTGGAATTACAAAACCATTACCGTCATTTGATTGAGTTGAAGGATGCAGAAATGAAACAGAATCAGTTGCCCTGATCAGAATCCTTCTTTCTTTAGTTCGTCTGCATAAGCTTTCGTGATCAGCGGAATGAAAATCTCTACTGAAACACCGCCGCCCGACCGTTCGCGGATCAGGTAGGAAGAACTTGTTTTGTTGAGCTTATTCAACAAGTAAAGACGGTCATTGATGATTTCAGAAGCCCTGGAAGAATCGATGGCTTTCAATCCTTTCCCGTTGTCCTCAATAACGATTGCCAATTCGTTCAATCCTTTTAATGAAAAACGAAGTTTCAATTCTCCGCGGCGGTTCAGGTTCGAAAACCCTTCCAAAACAGTGCTTTCAACAAAAGGTTGCAGGATCATGGTCGGCAAACAAACATTCGTCGGATCCAGGTTCTCATCGATCTCAAACGAAAAATCGAAGGCTTGTTTCGAACGGTCTCTTTGAAGCGTCAAATAGAAGGTTAGAAACTCTATCTCACGGTCCAGCGTCATGAAATCGTCATGCGTGCTATCCAACACCTGTTTCAGCAGTTTGGAAAATGACTGAATTTGTTTTTTATAATCCCCTCCCTGATTGATGTTTTCGTTTTGAAGCTGGTTCAAGGCATTGTAAATGAAATCCGGGTTGATACGCGCACGATTTAAACGCTGCTGTATTTCCAGTCTTTTTTGTTTTTGCTTGATGGATTTTTGTCGGAAAACCATTAAAACATAAGCGGCAAGCAGGGCAAAAATGATACTTCCCACCAGGATCAGGCGCCATTTCAGGTTCCCGATTTGTTTTTGCTGCTGAAGCAGGCGTTTGTCCTGTTCGTATTCCGCGTCGGACTTTTCTTTCCTTACCCGGTGATATTTCTCTTCCAGCTGGCTCAAAGCACGCGCATTCTGGATTTTCACCACGCTGTCTTTCATTTTCGACAGATCTTCAAAAACCACCAGGGCTCTTTCGTACTCACCACTCAGTTTTGCGCAGTTGTATAGCAATTCCAGCGCATTCGTTACGTCATACGGATAACCGACTTTCTGGGCATACACCAAATTGGAATCCGCAAAC
>NZ_JASLCN010000329.1 GCF_030151805.1 Fluviicola sp. | reverse complement strand
CTTTTTTGAAGGCTTCATACGCATCTTCCCGTTCGCTTTCTTTCACAACCGTCCGAACAGAAGCTTCCCAGGCTTTGAACTCGTTAAAATCCATGTAACACATCACTGAAACAGAATCTGCAAACTCTTTGGTATATTTTGAAACCTGCGCGGAAGTAAAAGTCATTTGTGGCCAGGAATCCGAAAAACGAAATTCTTCGTTCCAGATATTATCCGTGAAATAATCGTAATAATTCGAGTTCGAATACGGAAAGGAATTTTCTTCAAAAGAAAGGTACAGCATGAACGATGCAATCGTGTTCGGAACGGACGAAACGCGGTTTACGTAGGCATTTTTGAAATGCTCTTTTCCCAGAATATGCACTGTTTCTTTCGGATGGAGGTTTGAAATCACGAAATCGCATTCAAAAACAGAACCATCCGAACAATGCAACGAAGCAATCAATCCCGCTTCATTGTAAGTAGCCGAAACAACTTCTTTTCGTCTCAAAACTTCACCGCCATGTTCACCGATTCGTTTCATCAGCGCTTTGGCAATCTGTGAACCGCCGTTGACAAAACGATAACTTCCTTTGATGAAACTGTTCAGAATCAGTGCCACGACATAGAAAGGGGTAATTCCTTTCATTCCCGCATACAACGGTCCGGAACCCAAAATAATCCGGATCAGATCTTCGTTATCTGTCAAAGTGGAAAGATGTTCCCAGGCTCCAACCTCCAGTACTTCCGGATGATCTACATAATTCCGTTCCGAATCCAATTCCAGGTTATAAAGGGGAAAACAGGTACAAAACTCCTGAATTTCGGCACAAATTGTATCAATATCGTCCTGATTTTCCGGAAAACTGCTTTTCAACTGCTTTTTGAAATTCCCGTAACCCATTCCGTGATTGACTGAAATGCCGCCCGACAAGCGAATAACGTCGAATGCATTTTCGTCCAGGCGTTTCATCTCCAACTCATCGAAGATTTCGAGGTACTTAAAAATCTGGTAGAGATTTTCACCTTTATCCAAACCGCCCACGTAATGAACTCCTGTATCGAAAATCTGTTTATCGCGGCTAAAAACCTGCAATGATCCGCCGATTTGATGGTTTTTTTCCAGAACCTGAACCTTGTAGCCGTGTTTCGCCAAAATCAAGCCGCATACAAGCCCCCCGATTCCGCTTCCGATCACCACTATTTTCTTCTCCTGATCCAAGTTATTTTCTTTTAAGAATCATCAATACATTCGATGTTTTTGATGAATGTTCAATCAATTCGAATCCATAACCATTTTCCTGCGCAAAGCGTTCAATTTCTTTTGCTGACAAGAAAGACAAGTCATTCGTTGTTTTATTGAATTTAAACCATTTCGTGGAAAGAACTTCCGTTAATTTCGTGTTTTTCAGTCGGTCCTGCAATTCTACAATACCATCACGGATGACAATTATTCCGTTTTCACTCATTTTTTCGTTCACCTGACGGAGCAATTCGATCTGTTCTTCCGGACGTAAATAGTGAATCACATCGTTGAAGAAATACACATCCGATTCCGGCAAATCCCATTCGCGGATATCTGCAGCTTCAAAACGCAGGTTTTCCGATTTCTTAATGCAATTATCTGCCACCGCTACTTTGTCGTCGTCGTAATCCATCCCGATAATTTCTCTCGACGGATCAAAATAATTCAGGAAAACAGACAAATAACCATAACCACAACCCACATCTACAATCCGTTTCCGGCTACCAATCAATTGATTATAGAAATCAAAATTCTTTCGTTCCATCCCCCATTTCACACGCACGTACCATTCGAGAACAGGGCCTTTCAGCAAATAATTCTCCATGATTTTACGCGTATAGAACGCAGTGGTAGCGTATTCTTTCCGAAGTTCCTGCATTTCCTCCCGCATGATTCGAACAGCTCTTTTGGAGAATGCACTATACGATTCTTCCCCCGAAGCATAAAGTCGGTCCAACGGTTTGATGATGATGTGTCCCTGATTGATAATCAGATCGTTCTTCGGATTCACTTCGTGATTTCCCAGAATCAATAAAGGCTGAATGGGTAAATTCAACTCCTTGGCAATATAGAAAGCACCTTTGTGGAAACGTTTGATTTCTCCATCCTTGCTTCGCGTTCCTTCCGGGAAAATAACCAATGAATATCCTTCTCCTACCCGTTTTTTGATTTCGTCCAGGTTTCCTTCTGCGCCTTCTTCAGCAAACAAATAGCCGCCATAACGGATAAACGGTGCAAAAATCGGCGAATTGTAAACCCATTTCTTCACCATGATTACCGTTTTCGGATGCAGCATCAAAACGGCTAAAATATCCAGGAAAGACGTATGATTTGCGATGATAATACTTGGGTTTTTATAATCGAGTTTTTCTTTATCAACTATTTTTTTCTTTATGTGAAACCCTGCATACAAGGTCGATTTCACCAATTTCGAGATGGCATAATTCAAAATTGCCTGCTTGTGAATCCGCTTCATCGGAGTAGGAATCAGGACAAACAGCAAAAGAATATTCAGGATCAAACTTCCGGTAAAGAAATAAAGGAACAGCAGCATGCTGTAAATGAAATAAAAGAAGGTAATCGGTCCGAGTCCTTTCTCTTTACGGTTCAAAACGAAGAAGCGATAAACCCGCGGCTGAACATACAACGTAATGAACATCACCGATCCGATTCCAATGACGCTGACAGCAGCAATGGAATGAATTGCCGGATGTTTGGCAAAAATGAGTGCCCCTGTTCCGATAATTGTTGCAATTCCGGAAAGAATAATCCCCGACTGAGTCGATTGAATGGAGTTTACACCCGTTCTGGCTTGCTGAATCAAGCCATCCGTCGTGAAGATGCTGAAATCGTCTCCCAAACCGAAAATGAAGGTCGCAACAATGATATTGATGAAGTTGAACGGAATATCCAGTATGCTTGCCAGACCGAGAATCCAAACCCAGGCAAGCACCATCGGGAAAAAGGCAAACAACGTGAGTTCGATGCGGCCGTAAACCACCAGAATCGAAAAGAAAACCAACATCGAAGAAAACAGGAACAAGTAATCGAAATCCTGTTTCACCACGCTCAGCATCGATTTCGCCATTTCAGAAATGTCCAGTACAAAAACTCCGTCGATTACCGCCAGTTTTTCCTTCACGGCTTCCTGCTTGTTTTTCTTTACGGTTATGGAAGTAACATAGGAATAATGACCGGCATCTTCCGAAGCAAACTTATTCAAACCGATTTCTTCTACCAGTCGCTGTCCTTCTTCCTTGTCAAATTCCGGTTTTTCGATCAGCTGGAAGAAAGGTCGGAAACCTTCACCGTTCAAACCGTATTCAGGAGCAAGTTCAATGATTTGTTTTTTAACCCGTTCGTGTTTCTTCCAAAACCCGGTCCAGTTTTTATCTGATTGCTTCAGAGTTGTATTGGAAGGTAAGTACGGAGAAAGCGAAACAAACTCCGAAATTCCGAATTGTGCTCTGGTTGAAACAAATTCATTGTAAACCGCATCATTGGAGATGCGCGCCTTTTCCATCGAATTTGCCGAAGAGAAAACAAACAACTTTTTGTCCGTATTCGGGTTGATTCCCGTATAGAATTTCTCTTTTCGTTTCAGCTCATCGGTATGAAACGACAAGTTGTTCATATCCGAATCGAACTTCATTTCGGAAGACTTGTACAGGAATACTATCGAAACCAATGCAATCAGCAAAAAGGAGATCCGAACAAACGATTTACTTAGTTTAAAACTAATTTTATAATTATTTTCTTTTTCCGATACTTTAATCCCGAAGAACTGTACTAAAACCGGCAGAAACAGTAAGGTAAAAAGCACGGAACCGGAAAGGGTCGTTAAAGCAATCAGACCAAAATTCTGAAGCACCACCGAATTGGTAAACAGCAAAGCCGACAAAGCCACAATGGTTGTGAAACTGCCCAGCATCATCGGAGAACTGATTTCTTTCACAGTTTTCACCACAGAACCCAAATGTTTCAGATGCGTGAAGAAATGGAAAGAATAATCGAGTACGATTCCCAATAAAACAGAAGAAGTTGCCAGTGAAATCGCAGAAATATCCGGATGAAGATACCCCACCAAACCTGCTCCGCTCAAAATTCCGAAGAAACCGGGAAGCAAAAAGTAAAACGGAGCCAAAATGCTGCGGTAATACAAGATCAAAAGAAGCAGAATTGCTGAAATGCTGAGCATGGATGTCAGAAAAGCATCAAACTTCACTTGCTTGGCATTTTCAACTGCCACCTGGAAAGTTCCGAAATAATCAAAACCGAGTTCTTGCTGTTTTGCCTTTTCCTGCTTGAAATTTTCCAGTCGTTTTGCAAATGCTTCCAACTTCTTGGTATCCTTCTGATTCAGCTCAATCGTTCCGAAGAAAAATGCATATTGTTCGTTTCGCGAATAGACAACTCCGTCTTTCACCACATAATTTCCCGAATCGGCACTTGGGTTCAATTCCTTCAAACGACCATAAAACAATCCCAGCGGATCATTTGCCGCCAATCTGCTGATGAAAAAAGCATTTGGCCCTGTAAGCATGTCGGAAGTGCGTTTCAAAGCTTTCCGGATCGAATCCGCTTGTAATTTTCCTTCGATTCGTTGAAAATCTTTCGGCTCTAAACTTCTCAATGAACTTTTCTGAAGAAAAGCGATCAATGCTCCTTCATCTACTGTCTTGACAATTTCTATTCCGCTCAGTTCTTTCGAAAAGCGCTTTTGAAGCTCTGTCTTTAGTTCTTCTAATTTTTCAAGTGTTTGTTCCTCATCTTCCTGGCTTTTAATGGAAAAAACCACCTGCTTGTTCAATTTATTTTTTTGAACAATGCTGTTGAATTTCTTAAACTCTTTGCCTTGCGGGAAAATGGCATACAAATCCTGATTGATGCGCAATTTTGAAACACCGAACACCAAAATGGCCGTTACAAGCAGGAAAACTGCCCAAAAAACAAATCTTTTCCGGAGAAAAAATTCAACAATTCGCGCGCAAACTTGACCGATCATTTATGTTAGTTTCTTGGGGGTAGGGGAAATAAAAGTGGACAAAGCTACGAAAATATCTTATGAGTTGAGTTTCGTCCCTTTTTTGTATGCATTCAGGAGTTTTGTGAACTTCGGTTTATCCCATTTTTTGAGAATAATCAACGACGCATTGAAGGCAGATTTCACAGCAATCGGAACGCCGCCGCCCAATTCCGCCCATTGTCCGCCGATAATTAAATTTTTAATCGGCGTGCGGTAATGTGCAATTTTGCTTTGCATGTTTTTCTTTCCCGGTCTTGTTCCCATCATCGAACCGTTTTTGTTTCCGGTGTAACGTTCATAAGTTACGGGAGTCGCCACTTCGTAAAACAAAATGTGTTTCCGCAGATCCGGACACATTTTTTCCGAAACGCGATCCAGGATAATCTGTGCAAAATCGTCTTTCAGTTTTTTATATGCTTCTGTACGCACAAAATTTCCTTTTGCATTCTTTTCCGTTTGCCAGTTATCCATGTAATCCATCCAGGCCGGAACATACAAAGTCAGCGTTCCCTTTCCTTCCGGGCTTAAGGTATGATCGCGAACCGTAGGAGCCAAAACGGAAATAGCAGATTTGTACGGATCCC
>NZ_JASLCN010000229.1 GCF_030151805.1 Fluviicola sp. | reverse complement strand
TCTATCACAAATGCGCAAATGTATGAGACATTACCAGGATTGATATACCTTAAGTATTAGAACAACTTCAACTAAATTATTTGCTATGTGTCCTGATGTTTCTATGTGGTTTGTTTTTTGAACCACAGTAGTACACATAAGTCACATAGTTGTCAGGTGGGTGTTTTACCGCCAATATAAAAAGCCTGCGAACTAATCTCCGCAGGCTCTTTTTGATTTTCTATGATGATTTGGGTTGTTTTATGATTTTAGTAACTTCTACCCAGCGGCCTTTTTCCTGGGCGTTCACGGTATGATCGTACATGGCTTCCGAGAATACAGCCGGCAAATAGAAGCGACCTAAGTAGGAAGCATTGAGCTGAATCTTGAAGATCTTCGTTTCATTCGGAGCCAGTTTGAAGTAACTGTACACGCGGTCGTCACGGTAATCCTGGTAATCCATGTTCGACGTGTTTTCTTCATCATACAACCTGGAATTGTGAATTTCCCAACCGCTCGGCATGATCTGATTCAAAGTCATTTCCCGGTAGAACTGATCTTTTGTCGGATTTTTAAGTGTCACTTTCATTATGAAATCCGTTCCCTGCATGATTTTCGAAGGATCTATTTCCACTCCGTTGAGATTGGTGTATGCAATGTCTATCACCAGGTTACTGCGAATTTTTTTCTCTTTACCGATTTGGGGAACTTTCTTTGTACAGAAGGTCACAAATAGTTTTTTGGAGGAAGTGTTCTTAACTGTCAATCGTTTCAGTTTTGCTCCGTCCGCGTCGGAATAGTTTTTAGTCAACAGACATTTGGCAGCACTCACTTTTTCCGAATTGATCTCAAATTGCAGCGTACCGTTATTCTTGATTTTTCCACTTGTAAGCGAGAGAATACAATATCCGGCTTCCTGTGTGCTCAGCCATTGGTTGGATTTCAGCACGTCTGCAATTTCTTTTTCCAATTGATCTGTTGATTTGGATTCGATCAATAATCCGGCTTCGAGGTTCATGGCTTTATCACGAAGGGTCGAACCGTATGAATAAGCGTATTCCCGGTAGGAAACAGGCGCGAAGCTTAGATTGCGCGTTAGTTGTTTTGCCAGATCTTTTTGTCCTACCAAATAATAAGCAGCTGCTAATCTCCATTTTGCCGTTACTCCTAAGTTGGATTGTTCTTTCAAACGATTCATTGCTCCCAATTCCGGTTTTCCTGCCAGAGCCAACGTGTATAAACGATATGCCTGAATCAGTTGATTGGATTCTTCCGCATGGCTGGAATAACTTGAATAAGAACTCGCAGACCAGCTGTTTGCCTGGTTTTTCTGATAGTCAATCCAACGGGCTTTCAGGTTATTCGGAAGAGTGAAGCCGTGCTGTTCGGCCTCAATCATGAAATGTCCGGCGTAATTGGAACCCCAATCACTTGCTTCCCGATTTCCCGGCCAGTAAGCAAAACCACCTTCGTATTGCTGGAAACTCTGGTATTTCAACAAAGCTGCTTTGATGTTGGAAACCATGATAGCTTTTTCTTTTTCGCTAAACTGCATGATGTCCATTGCAAACAATTGCGGGAAAACTGCAGATGTACTTTGTTCGATGCAACCGTGCGGATAGTTGATCAGTTCTGACATCCGTCCGCTCAGGTTGATGGAACTGAACTGGCTTGTTTCAAGCGAGTAGGAGTGAGAACCTGAAATTCCATCCTGTTCCATGGCGAAACTGACTGAAGTTCCGGGAGCGATTTCTTTTGTTTCGCTTTCCAGGACTTCCGGATTTGGGCTTCTGACATCGACTTCAAATTCCTGTGTGGCCGTTTCACTTCCCGATTTTGCCAGGATCTTGATTTTCGCAATACCGATTCTGTTGGCGACTTTCAATTCGAAATTGACGATTTGATCTCCTTCTCCGGTAAATTTTAAACCCTGGTTTTTCGCTCCGCTAATTACCAGAAGATCGTTGCAGCTTACCTGAACATCTACGTTTTTGATGTTTTCTTTCATTGCGAACACATCTACGGGCAAGTGAATGGTTTCCGTTGGTCCGATAACGCGAGGCAGTGTTCCCAGAACCATCAGCGGTTTTTTGATCGTCACGGTTTCTTCTGCATTTCCGAATGCAGTTGCGGAATGAGCTACCACCATCACGCACACGGATCCGATGTACGTTGGAAGTTCCACCTGGTGCGTTTTGGAAGAACCCGCAGGCAAAACGAATGGCCCCAAGAAATGAACCATCGGTTTGAAACGGTTGGCTTTCGGACCTGCTCCGTCATCCGCAGAACCATCACCACCGATACTCAGCAAGCGGTTCAATTTCCCGGAATAAGCGCCGATAACCGCATTGTACATGTCCCAGGTTTTGATTCCCAAAGCTTCTTTTGCATAAAAGGTGTTCCACGGATTCGGGGTGCTGAATCGTGTGAGGTCCAGTAATCCTTCGTCTACAATGGCTAAAGTATAGGTCATTCCTCTGCCGGATTGCTCTTTCACGGTGACTTTCGCTGTGGATTCCGGACGCCATTCTTTTGCGACAGCGATTTCAGGATGCAAATGCGTTGCGGGATCGTCAACCAAAATCGGTACAATTCCATACATGCGGATCGGAAGATCGTTTGTCGTTGCGCTGTGCGGCTGAATCAAACTGACGTGTACATACGCATTCGGAGCCATGTCTTCGCTTGTTTCGAACGAACAGGTTGTTTCGCCTTTGACGGTATTGACCCAGAATTTCTTGACAATTTTGGTACGCGTTTCAATCGAAATCAATGCTTTTCCGGAAGCTGGTGAAGGAATACTCAGTTTAACAGTTTCCCCCTTGACATAACTTTTCTTGTCCGTGGAGAAATTCAGCATGGAAGCATATTCGTTGTTTTTCTGGTTTCCACGGCTCCAGTACGGAACATCAATGGAAACGATTTTTCCCGCCTGGTGGAACCCTTCTTCATCCGTTACGGTGATCAGAAAACGCCCGTAATCTGCTTCTTTCAGCCCGAATTGGAAGGCACTTTTTCCGTTGGAACAATTTACCAATGAATCGTAAACAAGCATGTTGCCGTTTCGTGCGATGAAATTTCCCAAATCGTCGTCGCCTCTTTCGTACCACCAACGCCATTCCATGCGGTAGATTTTTACGCGCACTTTTGATTGCTTTTTGAGCAGTTCGCCGGAAGCATTCACCATGACCACGTCGAACGTGTGTTTTTTACCGGAAATCAGCGAATTATCTGCTTCCGTATCGGGGACCCTAAACCCGACATATTGCTTGTAAGGTGAGTACAATTGTGAGAAACGATCGATGGAGAAATTTCCACCTTGTTCAAATACGCGCATCGTGTAAATGGCATTCAGCATTCCGGAAGCATGAGAAAGACTTCCGGTTTCCTGTTTGAACTGCGCTTTTCCGTTTGCATCCAGATCATCGTCGAACAAGGTGTTTTTATCCGAGTTCATTTTCCGGATCGGTGAATCGAATTCGAAGCGCGGATAGCCCGGAATAATGGTTCTGGTGGATTGATATTCGACATCGACTGTTGCCCGCAGATTTTTTGCCGGAGCTCCGTGCAGCCAAAACGATTCCAGGGTCAATAAACTATCTGAACTTGCTCCTTTCGGAACGGTCAATTTGATTTTTAAGCGATTCGGTTTCACCGTTTCAACTTTCAGGTATTTGATAAATTCCCGCGAACCAACGACAATTCGTGCCGTGTAGATTCCTGTTTTTGCGTCATAACCGGTTGCAGTGCGGAAATCGTAATGTCCGTTGAGTCCTGTTGAACGTGTGATTTTAGCAGTTTCATACCCGGAAGGATCCGTGAGGGTAAAAGTAACCGGATGATTAGCCGGAAGTTTGTTTTCGTAATCACGGAGCACGAAGTTGACATAAATGGAATCGCCCGGTCTCCAGACTCCGCGTTCTGCGTAGATGTATCCTTTCAAGCCGTTTTGAACTTCTTCACCTTCCACGTCGAATTCTGAGAGCAGGTTCGAATGACCGTCGCTTACTTTCAGGTAGCCGCGCTGTTTTCCATATTTCGCAATCAATAAAAACGGTTTTTCGGAAAGTGTTTTCGTGTACATTCCTTCTGCATTGGTTGTTCCGGAGGCAATAACTTGTTTTGCGAAATCATAGAATGTCACGGAAGCATTCGGAATGGGCTGTGTGGTGATCATGTCTGTGAGGAACACATGTGCCTCTTTTTTTGCATCGAGTTTGTAGATTACCCCGATATTGGAAGCGAGAATGTTTCTTGAAACTGCTTTTCCGTAGTAATAATCCGAACTGCAGGGAGATTCGGAGTTGTATCCGCCCCAATCTTCGTAACCGTCGTCCCAATCGTCGAGATGCCACGGACGTTCTGACCAGGATTCGTTGGTTGAAGTGGCGCTTTCTCCTGTTTCACCTGCGTTTTCATCGGAAGTCGGGCAATCGCAGTAGGCGTCTTTTTGTTCGAATTTGATCGAAATGCGGTAAATTGCTCCCGGTTCCGGACGAATCCATTTTTCCAGGTCGAGTACGTGGGAAACCCAATCGCTCTTGTCTTCTTTTTTTACGCCCAGCGAAATGTTCTTTTCTGCAATTTTCTTCCCGAAACGGAAGATTGCTTCTGATTCATTCAAATCATTGACCTGCAAAAAGTGGTGTACGTTTTCCTCGTAGATTTTGATAATGCGAATTGTTGCGGATTTCAATCCGATGGTTTCGAAGGGAAAGATTAATCCTTTGGAATCAGGCAAAATAGAACCGCTTCCTGTGATGCGTACTTTCGGTTTGGAAGGAGTGAAAAGTAGTGAACGTTCACAGCCTTTCAGCATCGGATAGTTTTTGATGTTTTTGATTCCGGAATTGACTTTCAAACGATAGGTTCCTTCAATGCGCTTGGGAATGAACACGGTTACTTCGTTGTAATAGATGGAAAACGTTTCTCCGCTTACACCTTCCAGGTCAATTAATCCGTTCAGATCCTGGTTGCTTGAAAGCGGTTCTGAAAAGCTGAGACGGATACTTTGATCATCGTCTTCATTCACACTGTATGAACTCAGGCCGAAATCGCCCAAAGCCGGAACTTTTACGCTGGTAGAGCCGTTTGAAAAGGATGAGATCGGATCGCCGTTCCATTCAACGGAAACGGTTTGTTCTTTTGCAGAACGTTTGATACTGTCAACGATAAAGATGTATTCATTGGCCCCATAACTTTCTTCAAAGCGCACTTTCGGAGAGGAGCCGTCAAATTGTACTTTAATCAGATCTTTCAGTTTCGTTGTATCGAAGTGATCGGTCATGGAAATTTCACCACGCAGGGAATACCATTCCAGGTTGTAGGAATCGTATTCGATCAGGCTTGGTTCCGAAACGTGGATCTTCTGAGGTTTTGTCGCGAATTGGAAGTTGAATTCTTCGTAGCCTTTTTCCACTTTCATAATTTCATCCAAATCCAGGCTGACCGTGTAGATTTGATTGGAACTTAAGGGTTTTTTCGGGAGAATCCGGATGGTACGGAAGTCTGTCCATTCGAAATCTGCATCCACCGCCGGACTGATTTCGATGATTTCTTTCAGGATTTTTTCATCCATTCGGGATTTCATTCCCAGTTCAGCGAGCTTGCTTGAATCCAATTGATCCCGGAGTTCGATTTCAATGTGGTCTGAATTGGAAATAATTCCGGAAGTGTAGCCCGAAACCCATTTGCGGAATTTGGGATCTACCGAGATGATTTTATTGCCTGAACAAGCGAAGATAGTCGCCAGAATGCTGGAAGCAATAGTTAAAAGAACGATGAAGCGTGACATAACTGTTGTATTTGTTAGGTCAAATATGAAGGGATATGAGGGAATGAAAAGAGGTGTTTTAGGAGTCGGAAGTACCTTTTGATTATTCGTGGTTGAAATGAGATTATTTGATTTTGGCGCGAAAGAAGGGGCGGATAATAATACAGAAAAGCCGCGTAATCATGTAGAAAACTCACCAAGCTACATAAACATTAAAAAAACTATGTGACCTTCTGTGTGCTATATGGTAAAATGAACCACATAGCACCATAGAACACATAGTGAATATTCAGTTTGAAGCCTGGATTGTTTTCTAAAACAGAAACCGTATTATTATTTTGGTGAGTATAATACATCAAGTCCGATGCATCACGTCCCTTCTTTTAATTTATAGGAGAATAGTCATCGTTACGGTTGGTAATCCAGTAAATCATCCAGTGTCATGATGGAAACCGGATGGTAATTCTCTCTGTATTTTTTATAAATTTCCATGCCCCATTTTTCGCTTGCAGCATTTTTATGCAATGCAGTATAAATCGGTAATAAGAACTTTCTTCTTCCCACTTTGGAGATGAATTTTTCGATCTGAGGACGGATTTCCGTGTAGTTGGAATTGATTCCAAGCACATACCATTCGGTTGCAACTTCTGCATTTCCCCAGGTACTGAAACCTAATTTCTTGTCGATCACAGCTAAACGTTCCGGATCCATTTTTTTAGGCAATGCACGAATGAAAGCCTGCCATTCCTGCGGAACATATTGATCGCGTTTCAAAGCCGGAACTTGTTTCTTTCCTTTTTTCTTCGCCGGTTTTTTGAAAATGTCTTTCCCGCTTGCAAAGTCGCGGGCAAGTTTCTGGATTTTCTCAAATCTCGGAGAACTTACGGCGTAACAATTCTTCGGCAATCCCGGTTTGTAAAGCCATTCGTCCACATTGAACTGGATGTCTGTCTGACTGATCAGGTTGTCATTCAGGTATTTTTTGAATTGCTCTGTTGTTAAAGTCTGGAATGCGTGATCTTTAAAATACTTTTTCAGGAAGGTGTCGAAACGCTGTCTTCCGAAATCGCGCTCCAGCGTTTTTAAGAAGAATGCGCCTTTTACGTAAGCCACGGAAGTCATTCCGTCGTCCGGATTACGTTTTTTCAATTCCAGTTTCAGGTGGGTATCTTCTTCACTCAGTTCTTCCAGTTCGGTTTGAAGCTCCTGGAACTCGATCAAAGCAAGCATGTCGGCAACTTCCTTTCCGTACAACTCCTCCATGATGCGGTTCTCGAAATAAACCGTAAATCCTTCATTCAGCCAGAAATCATTCCAGCTTGCGTTTGTGACAAGGTTTCCTGACCAGGAATGTGCCAATTCATGCGCAATGACTGAAACAGAACTTCTGTCTCCGGCAATCAGTGTCGGATTGGCAAAAGTCAAACGCGGGTTTTCCATTCCACCGAAAGGGAAAGAGTAAGGAAGTACGATTACGTCGTATTGTTCCCATTGATAAGGGCCGTATAAGTTTTCTGCCGCGTGAATCATTTTCGGAAGATCTGCGAATTCCCAAACGGCTTTCTTCAGCATTTCAGGTTCGGTATAAATTCCGCAATTTTCGCCCAAACTTTTGTATTCCAGGTTTCCTACAGCCAAAGCAATCAGGTAAACCGGAATCGGTTGTTTCATTTCGAAATGATACTTTCCTTCCGGGTTTTTCTCCCTCGGATTGGAAGCGCTCATCACAGCCATTAATTCAGCCGGAACTTTCACATCTGCGCTATACGTAATGCGATTTGCCGGAGTTCCCTGAACCGGAATCCAGCTACGTGTCAAAATTGCCTGACCTTGTGTATATAAATAAGGATGCTTTTTTCCTTCCGTCAATTCAGGATCCATCCAATCCAAAGCAGCTGCATTTTCAGTTGTTTTGTAGTAAATATTGATGTATTCCGTCTTTTTGTCGATTTTGATGCTCAACGGCTGCCCCAAAAATTCCTGTTCTTTCCCGATGATGAAATCGGTTTCTACTTCCTGACCTTTCTTACCAAGTGTTACTTTTTGAATTTCAGGACCGTTGATATCGAAAATTGCAGTGTCTGTATCTTTCAGGCGTTCCATTTTGTGGCGCGCAACACCGTAAATGGTTTTTTTCTCAAAATCCACGTCGATTTCCAGATCCAGATGTTTCGTCCGGATCTCGTCTGTATTGGAAAAAGAATGTGAATCATGACCTGCCACAGCTCCGTTATTTGATTTGTCTTTATCAAGAGGTTCCGCATCGATGTCACAACTAGTAATAGCAAGACTTAGTGCAGCAATGCCGAACAAAAAATTTAGTTTCATTTTCTTAATTTGAGGTATGCGAATATACTTTTTTCTTTGAATTACGCCTTTTTATTATTTATCGAAAGCGTTGCTTTCTCTGGTTTCTTTTTGGCTCAAATGGCGAATGACTTCGGCCGCTCCCATGAGTCCGAATAAGGCCGGCATGTAACTGACCGTTCCGTAAAAAGAACGCTTGAAGTTCGATCCGTCGGTCATTTTCAAAGAGTCTTTTTGTTGTAATTCAGAAGAATACACACATTTGATCTTTTCAAAGCGAACACCTTTTTTCTTGAGTCTTTTTTTGACATGCGCTCCCAATTTACAGTTGTGGCTGTCCGGTAGTTTTGCAACGTGAACACGGGTCGGGTCGATTTTTCCACCGGCTCCCAAATGTGTAATGACTTTGATTTTTTTGCTTTTGCAGGCAACGATCCATTCCAGTTTCGGTGTCACACTGTCGATACAATCCATTACATAATTAGGTTTGTATTGGTCCAGCAATTCCCAAACGCGTTCCGGAAGCACAAACTCTTCCACCACATTCAATTGAATATCAGGATTAATGTCTTTAATCCGTTCTGCTAACACAACCGCTTTGTTTCGCCCGATGGTGGAATCCAAAGCAGTTAATTGCCTGTTTTTATTGGTAATGTCAAATGCATCACCATCTACAATTGTCATCGTTCCGACTCCTGCACGGGCAATAAATTCCGCTGCAAAAGATCCGATTCCTCCAAGTCCCACAATGAGTACATGAGCAGATTTTAAACGATTCATTTCATCTGGTCCAAGAATCAGCTCTGTACGCTCCAGCCACTTACTCATACTTAAAAATTCGTTTTGCGTTTTGGTTTAGTGGTTCGATCAGGGCTTGCAAAGATATGTTTTTTATCTCAGCCACTGCATGATAAGTGTCAATCAATGCCCCGGAACCGGTATCTGTTTCGAGTAATAAACGGGAAAGAGGAATCATTTCGACGCTTTTTTGAAGCTGCGGATTTGTACGAACGGATTCGCCGATGCTGATCATTGCTTTCGGATAATTCAAAACCGTTTCCAGGATGGATGCTTTGTTGAATCCATGATAAACCAGCGTCGTTTCCGGTGCATGCTTTTCGTGCAGGAAACGGCATTTGTCCCAGGAATTGACGCAATGAAGAATCACCGGTTTCCGGAATTTCGCTGCCAGTTTTAATTGAAAAATGTAAACAGCTTCCTGCTTCTCAGTATTGTCGTAGCGATTATCCAAACCAATCTCTCCGAAAGCCAGAAATCCGGGATTCTCAATCAGCATACCGGAGATTTGTTCCATTTTTTCGAAATCTGCGCTATTTGCTTCTTTTGGATGAATTCCGAATGAAAAACAGGGTGGGAAATCACCGGAAAACGGTTCCGTTAATTGAACAATCGCCGGCATTTTGGAGTCAAAATGATGCGTGTGTGTATCGAAAAGTTTCTCTAAATCAGTCATTAAGCAATCTACAAAGCGTTAAATTTAAAACAATCTGAATCATTCAACCATTTTTTACCTATTTTCACCGACGCTAAAAAAATTAAATCGAAATATGGAAAATTCGGCTCCGAAAGGACATCCTAAGGGATTATATTTATTGTTTACAGTTGAAATGTGGGAGCGTTTTTCCTACTATGGAATGCGGGCAATTTTCATCCTTTACCTAACAAAAGCACTTTTGATCGATGCGAAAGCGGCCGGAGGTATTTTTGGAACATACACCTCGTTGGTTTACGCAACTCCGTTATTGGGAGGATTTATTGCAGACAGGTATTGGGGTAACCGTCGCTCTATTTTAGTCGGAGGTGTTTTGATGGCGATTGCGCAGTTCCTGATGTTCTTTAGTGCAAGCATGTACGATCATTCCGGAACAGCTATTCCGATCATGTACGTTGCTTTAGGGTTTTTAATTATCGGAAACGGTTTTTTCAAGCCGAATATCTCTTCGATGGTTGGTTCATTGTATCCGAAAGGAGATTCCCGAATTGATTCTGCTTATACCATTTTCTACATGGGTATTAACTCCGGAGCGCTTGTAGCTCCATTGGTTTGTGGAGGGCTTGGAGACACAGGAAGTGCCGCTGATTTCAAATACGGATTCTTGTCTGCCGGTATCGGGATGGTGATCGGTACGATCATTATGTTGATGTTGCAGCGTAAGTATTTGGTGACTCCAACCGGAGAACCGATCGGGATGAAACCTTCTTATTACAAGAAGGAAAGAGCAAATGCCGGCATTGAAGAAGAGCCTCAGGTTGGATTGACGAAAATTGAAAGAGACCGTATTTTTGCGATCTTTATTATTACTGCCTTTGTAATTGCCTTTTGGGCTGCGTTTGAGCAAGCCGGTGCTTCATTAACTATTTTCGCGGATCAGAATACGGACAGAGGTTTGTTCGGATGGACGGTTCCAGCTTCATTCTTTCAGTCAATTAACCCGATTTTCATCATTATTCTGGCTCCGTTGTTCTCC
Source organism: Fluviicola sp. (assembly GCF_030151805.1). Taxonomy (GTDB): domain Bacteria; phylum Bacteroidota; class Bacteroidia; order Flavobacteriales_D; family Crocinitomicaceae; genus Fluviicola. The sequence continues at coordinate 4,320 of NZ_JASLCN010000229.1, read as the reverse complement.
GTTTTGTGGTCTACATTGAGCAGAAAAGGAAAAGAACCGAGTTCACCGATGAAAATGGTTTGGGGTCTTGCGATTCTTGCTTTAGGATATATTTTGATTGCATTCAGTGTAAAAGGAATGGGAATGGAAGACAAGATTTCCATGTTCTTCCTGATCGGAATGTACTTCCTGCACACTTGTGGTGAGTTGGCGATTTCTCCTGTAGGACTTTCCGTTGTAAACAAACTTTCACCGAAAAGATTTGCTTCCATGATGATGGCGGTATTCTTCTTGTCATCCGTAGTTGGAAACTTCACGGCTGGTTTGTTCTCAGGGTTGATTCCACAGCCGAAAGTGAAAGAAGTGATTGTTTCAAAAGAGGGAGGATTGACAAAAGAACAGTTGGTTGAAACAACTGCATTTTTGGTGAACAAATCTGAAAACCCGATGGAAGCTGCAGTGATCGGAACTTACGAGGAGCAGTTGAAAGCAAGCGGTAAGAAATTGAACAGAGAGAAAATGGAGGCTGCTGATACGTTGAACAAAAAGTACGCAACTTACATTTCAGGACATTTGGAGGATTCAAGAGAAGTCATCTTCGCTGACCGTTTGACGTTCAAAGACAGTTTGAAAAATGTAGTTGTTGAAAGCGGTTTGGTTTCCAAATTCGAAGGAAACAAAAACGTGATTGTACGAAATGTCGCAATTGATGGAAAACATGTTGGATCAATTGTATTTGAAAACTCCGAAAATTCGTTGTTCGGATTTAAGATCAATACGCTTTATTCCTTCTTTATCATATTCATTATCATGTCCGGAATCACTAGTTTGTTGCTATTCGTTTTACATAAGCGGGTAGAAAAACTAATGCACGGTATCAGATAATCAGAGGATTATTCAGGAATCCCTTCTTCTTTTTGATGAAGGGATTTTTTTTGTCCGATAATTCAACTAGTTTTAGCACCTTAAAACTCAAACCATGTCAGAACAAATCTTGGATTCCTCGTTAGCGGGTGAGAATCAGCTGGAGAGTATTCAGAATTTCAAAGGGAAATATCCGAAGCAATTATGGGCGCTGTTCTTTAGCGAAATGTGGGAGCGATTCTGCTTCTACGCGATGCGCGGAATGCTGGCCTACTTTATGACCTCGGAATTAACCTTTTCGACCAAATTGAGTAATCTTCAGTATGGGGCGATCCAGGCATTCGTTTATGCATTTACCTTTTTGGGAGGGATGCTGGCCGACAAAATTCTGGGTTTCCGGAAATCATTGGTTTGGGGTGGTTTGTTGATGATTGCAGGTTCTGTGATCCTTGCAGTTGATCCGCATAAATTCTTCTTTATCGGAATTACGTTCAATATTATCGGAACCGGTTTCTTCAAACCGAATATTTCTTCGATGGTCGGACAATTGTATAAAACCGGTGATTCCAGACGTGATGCAGGATTCCTGTTGTTCTATTCCGGAATCAATATCGGAGCGATGATCGGAGGATATATTATCGCAATTGGAAAAGGAACCATGTTTACGAACCTGATTCCTGCAGATCTTCGTTGGAATGCTGCTTTCGGAGCATCCGGAATTGCGATGGCAATCAGTTTGATCACCTTTCTTTTGACGAAGAAAAACCTGGGACCGATTGGTTTGTCGCCTTTATTGAACATGAAACCGGTAAAGCGAAGTTCCATCGAACTCACAACGTATGTATTGGCGTTGGCTTCGGTTCCTTTGATCATGATCATGGTTTCCAACATTACCTATACGGATTATTTCATGTATGCAATCGGGCCATTCAGTTTGGTTTACTTCATCTACGAAATGACCAAGTACAGTTTGGAAGAAAACAAGAAACTCATTGCTGCTTTTCTGTTCATTTTGTTTTCTGTGGTTTATTTTGCCATTTTCGAACAGGCGGGAGGTTCTTTGGCCTTGTTTGCAAAGACGAATGTAGATAGCAATTTGCTTGGAATGACGATGGATCCGAATGGTGTGAACAATTCAATCAATGCATTGTTCGTGATCATATTTGCTCCTTTGGTTGGTTTGCTGTTTCTCGGTTTGGCTAAAAAGAAACTGGAGCCGAATTCCACTTTAAAGTTCGGTTTGGGATTCCTGTTACTCGGACTCGGATTTTTCATCTTCTTTTTCATGCGTTTCAGTGCATCTGACGACGGAAAAGGCTCTTTGAACTTTTTGGCGTTGGCTTATTTGGTTATTTCCTTCGGGGAATTATTCCTTTCACCGATCGGTTTGAGTTTGATGACCAAATTGGCTCCGCAGAAAATGCAGGGATTCATGATGGGAATGTGGTTCCTGGCAAGTGCATACGGCCAATATGTTGCAGGTTTGTTCGGAGCCGGAATTTCACCGAAAGATTCGGATAGCGGAATCCGGAAAATGGAACTTTACACTCAGGGATATTATGATTTTGCATGGTATGCAATTATCGCGGGAGTTTTACTGATCGCATTGTATCCGCTGATGAAATATTTGATGCAAGAAGAAAAATAAAAAGATGAAACAACGCAAACACCCCAAAGCACTTCCGTTTTTATTCCTTTCTGAAATGTGGGAACGTTTCGGTTATTATTTAATGATCGGAATTTTCACGCTCTATCTGAAAGATGCCAATCAGGGATTCGAAATGTCGGAAGCTGAATCGGCAAGTTTATACGGAACATTCATTGCATTGGTGTTCTTCACGCCGTTTATCGGAGGATTGTTGGCTGACCGTGTTTTGGGATACCGCCTCCCGATTGTGACAGGAGGAATCCTGATGGGAGTCGGGTATTGCATGATGGGCGTGCACTCGTTTCCGATGTTGTATTCAGGAATGGTTCTGGTAATTGCCGGGAACGGACTCTTCAAACCGAATATTTCGACCTTGCTGGGAAACTTGTACAATACGGACGATTATCGGGACCAGAAAGATGAAGGCTACAACATTTTCTACATGGGAATCAATGTCGGTGCCTTTATCTGTAATATCGTATCGGCATTTTTGATTAATAAGTATGGATATTCGGTAGCTTTTGTCGGTGCCGGAATCGGAATGTTTGTCGGAGTCGTTGTGTTTCTTCTCGGAAACAAGCACTATGTTACCGGAGATGTCAAAAAAGTTGCAGTTCCGGGAGAAAAAGCCTGGTGGATCGATTTGTTAATCGTGATTGTGCCTTCTGCCATTTTTGCGGTGATCGGGTATTTCATCAATGGAGTTCCTTCAGCAACGAATGAGCATTCTTTCCTGGTCAAGGATGATGTGACGGATGCGTTCCTTTTTGCCTGTATTCCGGTTATTTTCTTCTTCGGCTATGTGTTGTTTACTTCCCCTAAAAATGAACGAAGAGTAGTTAGTGCGATTTTGGTGGTGTGTATCGCCGTGATTCCTTTCTGGGCAATTTTTAAACAGAATGGAACGGTGCTGAATACCTGGGCGAATAATAATACGGACAGGGAAGTGCCGGCTTCAATCAAATCGGGACTGATCAGCGCGAGCTTGGCCGATACGATCCGATATCAAAAATCCGAAGAGCCGGTTCAGGTTTTGGATAAGCATTTTAGAAAAGTAGAAGGTGAGAAGGCTTTAGAATACCCGTCTTATTTTAAAAACGATCAAAAAGAGCGGAAAGAAGGAGAGGTAGTTGCCTTATTCAATACGAATATCTTTCAATCTGTAAATCCGTTTTGGGTAATTATATTGACCCCATTGATTGTCGGGATTTTCAGATTCCTGCGCCATAGAAAGAGAGAACCGTCCATTCCGATCAAGTTTGTTTTGGGATTATTGATCACAGGTTTGTCCTGTTTGGTAATGGTTGCTGCGGCAAATGCATCCCAGAATGGTGAAATGAAATCGAGCTACTGGTGGTTCTTTGGGGCATACGGAGTGATTACCATCGGAGAATTGTGTTTGTCGCCAATTGGTTTGTCCATGGTTTCGAAATTATCACCGGCCCGTTTGACAGCCCTGTTAATGGGGGCGTGGTTCATTTCAACTTCAATCGGAAACAAATTAAGTGGTGTGATTGCATCGCTTTGGGATCAGTATGATGATAAGTCATCCTTTTTCATGTTGAACTTTTATTTAATGATGGGAGCAACATTGATTCTGATCATCTTCCTTCCCTGGTTGCTGAAAGTCTTTAGAGAACAAAAGAAATAAGACACTATATAATATAGAGTAGCATGAAACGCTTTTTGCCTTTACTGATTCCGATTGTACTATTATTAATAGCGATTCCAATTCTCTTAATGTTCGGACAGGTTTACGCTGCAAAAATCCTTGGAGTAGTATTGGTCGTTTTATTCTGGCTATCCCTTCGTATTTGGCTGCGCAGAGC
>NZ_JASLCN010000217.1 GCF_030151805.1 Fluviicola sp. | reverse complement strand
ATTTTATCCCGGAAATTTTGCCGAGGCAAAAACACCTTTTATCTGGAGGTCTTTGCGCGGGTCTGTTATTGAAGTCTCTCCGTATCAATACAATCCGGTTACAAAACAACTAATTGTCTATAAGAACATTCATGTCCAGGTGAAATACAACGAACAGGTGCAGGGACAAAATGAATTGAACGGTCAGCCCGACCCGGTTTTGAAACCCGTTCAGCAGCAGTTTGTAATCAATCCTTCCTCTGAGAAATATGCCCAAATGGGCGAAAGTGGAAGTATGTTGGTGATTTCTGCTCCCAACCTGATGGATGAAGTGACTCCGTTGGTAAACTGGAAAAATCAGAAAGGAATCCGTACGGCATTGGTTTCTACGGTAACCGCCGGAACAAATGATGCTGCTATTTTAGCTTACATTCAAAATTATTATTCTTCACATCCTGAATTGACATATGTTTTGTTGGTAGGAGATCACGCAGATGTACCTGCGCATACCTATGGAATATCCGGAGGAGAAGATTTGTATTCGGATTCTTATTACGGACAGCTTACGGGGGCTGATTTTTATCCGGAAGTATTCGTGGGGCGTTTTTCCGGAACGGAAGCGAATATTACGACGATGGTGAATCGTACGCTGGAATACGAGAAAAATCCAATGGCGGGTGATTGGATGGAGCGCGCAATCGGATTGGGATCGGACGAAGGAGGTGGTTTTGGTGACGATAATGAAGCCGATTGGCAGCATCTTCGGAATATCAGAACGGTTTTGATGAATTACGGCTATACGGAAGTTTCCGAGTTTTACGATGGTTCTCATGGTGGAAACGATGCAAACGGAAGTCCGAATTCAAACATCATTCTGCCAGTAATCAATTCTGGAATCGGGTTGTTTAATTACACCGGACACGGTGATGTCAATTTGTGCGTAAGCGGAAACTTCCAAAGTACACACATCAATCAGGCAACAAATAACGGAAAATACCCTTTTGTGATTTCAGTAGCTTGTAATAACGGAACATTTATGACGGGAACCTGCATTTCAGAAGCATGGCTCAGAGCTACGAAAAACAATACACCTTCCGGAGCAATCGGAGCTGCGGGTTCATCTATTTTAATGGCATGGGCAGAACCGATGCAGACCCAGGACGAAATGGCGGATATTATCGGACAAACGAATCCGAATAATCACAAAACAACTTTGGGAGGTTTGTTCTACAATTCGCAACTATCCATGTTGGAGAAATATCCTTCCGGAAGCGGGGAGGAAGTGATGCAAACCTGGGTTTTGTTCGGAGACCCTTCCGCTCAGTTCAGAAATAAGCAAACGTTACCTTTGTCGGTGAATCATCCCGGGAATGTGCCGTTGAGTACAACTTCAGTAACAGTTTCCTGTAACGTAGAAGGTGCTTTGGTAGCCATTTCACAAAACAACATACTTCTTGGATCAGCGATTGCTTCAGGAGGACAAGCAATTATTACCATTCCTGCATTGGCGACAAATGATTATTTGCTGGTAACGGGAACGAAACAGAATTACGCAACTTACCAGAATACAGTTCAGGTTGCTGACGGACCTTTGGGGCTGGAAGAGCAGGAACTTACATTTGAGATCTACCCGAATCCGGCAAACAATGAATTGAACCTGAAGGTTGTACATGGAATGGTTGAAACCGTTCGAATTATCAGTTTGGATGGAAAAACTGTTTTGAACCAGGAAATGAATGGAGATCAAGTATCAATCGGAACGGCTTCACTTCGTTCAGGATCGTATATTCTTGAGATGAATTCGAAAGGACAGAGTACGCGTAAACACATTCAGATTTTGCATTAAAAAATGCGCTGAAACATTGATGGATAAAGGGCTGTTCCTTCCCGATACTATCGGGACCGCGAACATGCAACCTGGTGTGTGAAATCAGACAGAATAAGTTTCGAAAAAATCAAAAGACTTTCCTCCAACGGAAGGTCTTTTTTTGTCCTTACCTTTGCCTCATGAAAGAACTGGATATTTTAGTTGTTGGAGCGGGAGCTGCGGGTTGCTTTGCTGCAATTCGTGCATCTGAATCATTCAAAGGAGCTAAAATTACCGTTTTGGAACGGGGGATCAAACCGCTTGCGAAAGTGAAAATCTCCGGAGGAGGAAGGTGCAATGTAACGAATGTCCTTTCCGAACCGGCCGCATTGTCGAAGCATTATCCGAGAGGAGAGCGTTTTCTGAAAAAAGCATTTTACCAGTTTTCGAGTAACGATATGAAAGCGTGGCTGGAACAGCGAAAAGTTCCATTGAAATTATATCCTGATGGGTGTTATTTTCCTTTAAGCAACGATTCACAAACAATTATTGATTGCTTTTTGGGAGAAATGAAACAGAACGGAGTGGATTTGTTGTTGAATCAGCGGGTAGAATCTATCCGCAAGTTGGAATCCGGACGCTTCGAAGTGAAAACACCCGAAATGACTTTTTCTACCCGATCGGTAATTCTTACAACCGGCGGACAACCCAAAATTTCGGGATTCGAATTGCTGAACGGTTTTGATCTGAAGATTGTTTCGCCCGTTCCGTCGTTGTTCACATTCAATATGCCGAACGAAGCGATTAAGGAATTGATGGGAATTGTCCAGGAAAATGCGCAGGTGAAGATTGTAGGTGAGAAATGGTCGACCGGCGGACCTTTGTTGATTACTCATTGGGGAATGAGCGGTCCGGCAGTATTGAAATGTTCTGCTTTCGGAGCACGAATCCTGGAGCAAAAAGGCTATAAGTCTAAAATTTCGGTGAATTGGACCGGAGAAGAAAGCCAGGAAACGGTTCGTGAAATCATTCAGGAATTCGTGAAATCCAATAAATTGGTCACGAATGCACCGCTTTATGAGATCAAAACGCGTTTGTGGACATATTTAATTGAAAAAGCGGGAATTCCGGCTCATTTCAAATGTTCTGAACTGACTGCAAAGCATCAGAATAAATTGCTGGAGGTTTTAATGAATGATTTGTATTCGATGGAAGGAAAAACTACTTTCAAGGAAGAATTTGTAACAGCCGGCGGAATTGATTTGAATGAAATCAATGTTCAAACCATGGAGTCGAAGAAATATCCCGGCCTCTTTTTTGCAGGAGAGGTAATGGATATTGACGGAGTAACCGGTGGATTCAACTTCCAGGCTGCTTGGACAACTGCGGCAATTGCCGGGCAAAATGTATTACAAAATAAGTAGAAAATGATTCGGATAGTTTTATTCCTGGTATTGGGATTGATGGTTTCATGTAAGTCTCCAAAGAACAGTGCAGCTGTTGTTGAACCTCCAAAAACAGAGCGCAAAACCAGGGTGGAAGAAGTCGTGGACGAAGTTCCGTATGCCAATGATACGGTTACAAAATCATATCATTTAGGGGTGGTTCGGAGCTTAAATTGTGGATATGTAGTTGATATTACGATACATGAAGGTTTTAGCCTGTATTTTAACCCGACAAACCTTGACTCAAAGTTTGAGGTAGACGGACTTCGCTTAAAACTAAAGTACAGAAGAGGACGACCGGCAACCTGGGGCTGCACGAAATACGGACAAATCGAAATTGTTGAAGCCTTTGTGGTTCGCTAATTACAATTGGTTCATCAATACGCGGTACAAACTGATCATGGATTCAATATCTTTCTTGTAGACCTTCTCTTTGGGAGTATGCACATTGTCTTCCGGAGCACCAATGAAACACCAGTCGATGGGAAGATCTGATTTCTGAAGCACAGAACCGTCACTTCCACCTGCAGATTCCACTTCCAATTGATACTTGATTCCGGATTCCTGTGCAATCGAAATAATCTTGTTCAGGTATTTTCTTCTCGGAAGCATACTGTCGCGCATGGAAACTGCTACTCCGCCTTTGTGAACAACTCCGTGCGTGACCCAGGTAATGTCGCAAATCAATGCTTTAAAAACATCGTAGTTGTTCATCAGGTATTTGGCACATGCTCCAACCGAATTTCCTCCATGTTCTTCATAGGTCGAAAAAACAATTGCTCCGTTTTCCAATGTTTCCGCCAGTTGAAGGGCAACATAAACTCCCAAACGGTTGTCGAGATAAGGAGATTGGATGTATTCTTTGGTTTCTTTGAAATCCGGTTTGAAGGAAAGTAGCGTTCCGCGTTCAACTATGCGATTGCTTAACAATTGAATACGCTGCTGCCCGGATTCATTTTCAAAAATCATCAATTCTCCTTCCACATCGCCCTGAGAGTCTTTCCCCACAAGCAACGTTCCGTCGATATTTTTCGGTCCGCCAACGCGGATCAGTTCATTTTCATATCCTACGGAATAACCGATAGTATCCATGTGCGCATAAACAGCAGTTCTTGGAGCTCCGAACACAAGGATCAATGCATCCTGGAAGCCGGTTCCATCAATGATATGGGGTTTGGATTTCCATTTTGACGCATTTTCGCGGACATATTCTTTGATAAACGATTTGATATTCGATTCATCGCTTGCAACGCCTTGAATGCTGATTAATTCCTGAAGTAATTCGCTATTGGATAATTCCATGGTTTTCAATTATAATGTGTTTTTCCTCCGGAAGCAGGAGGTTCAATTCAGAGATTTGATCGAGAATGTTTAATTCCGAAACAGGAATCTGGATGTCTAATTTACAGGAAAGCTGGAAATCCTGCAGTACAATTTTTGCCGGACTGTTTTTTAAAACTCCCATGACCTGTGGCATTTCATCGTAACTGTAACGAATACTGATGAGTATTTCGTCTTCCTGTTCAATGATCGAAGCGTTTTCTAAAGCCTCTTTCGATGCAGTGCGGTAGGCATGAATCAATCCACCGACTCCCAGGTTAATCCCGCCGTAATAACGCACAACGGCAATTAAAACATTTGTCAGGTCGAAGGATTGAATTTGTCCCAGGATCGGAGCTCCGGCAGAATTCGAAGGTTCACCATCATCGCTTGCACGATAACGCTTCTTATCGCTTCCTAAGCGAAAAGCAGAACAAACATGAACGGCCTGGTAATGTTCTTTTCTCAGTCGTTGAATATGTTCCTTGATTTCATCTTCCGTTTTACACGGAATAGCGAATGCCAGAAACTTGGATCCTTTTTCTTTGTAAAATCCTTCGCTTGTTTCTGTGATCGTTCTAAACTTACTTTCCGACATGATAAGTGACAAAGATACGAAGAATGTGAATGAAGTTGTCCGATGAGGGAGGGTGATTTGTTTTTAGGAGCATTTAGAATGTCCGGTTTTCCTTGATGAGAAGAGTGTATTTCAGGTTTTTGGGAATTCCCAAAAACCCAATTTCCCAATATTGGGACGAGTCTGAAAATGAGATAGATACAAATAAAAATGGCTTCCATTAAGAAAGCCATTTGATTATTTATTGAATTGTCAATTTCTTTTCAAGGTCCTCCAGGTAAACACGGAACTGTTTATCCGTTTCTGAAAGATTAATAACGGTTCTGCAAGCGTGAAGTACCGTTGCGTGGTCTTTTCCTCCGCAATGCGCTCCGATACTTGCCAAAGATGATTTGGTCATTTTCTTGGAGAAGTACATAGAGATCTGGCGAGCCTGAACAACTTCGCGCTTACGGGTTTTTGATTTCAGCATCTCAATTGGTAAGTCGAAATAATCGCAAACTACTTTTTGGATGTAATCAATGGAAACCTCACGGGCAGTGTTTTTCACAAACTTATCAATCATTTGCTTTGCCAAATCAAGCGTAATTGCTTTTTTGTTCAAAGAAGCCTGAGCCAATAATGAAGTCATAGCACCTTCCATCTCACGAATATTCGTGTTGATGCTGTATGCAAGGTATTCAACTACTTCACGTGGAAGTTCGATTCCGCTTCCGTACATTTTCTTCTCCATGATCGCGATACGCGTTTCCAAATCCGGAGTAGAAAGATCAGCAGATAATCCCCATTTGAAGCGGGAAAGCAAACGCTGCTCCATTCCCTGCATTTCAACCGGTGGTTTATCCGAAGTCAAAATGATCTGTTTTCCATTCTGGTGTAAATGGTTGAAGATATGGAAGAATACATCCTGTGTTTTCTCTTTTCCGGAGAAGAACTGCACATCATCAATGATCAATACATCGATCATCTGATAAAAATGGATGAAGTCGTTGGTTGTCTGATTACGAACCGCATCAATAAACTGGTGCGCAAATTTTTCAGAGCTAACGTAAAGAACTGTTTTATTTGGAAACTGATTCTTTACACCGATACCGATTGAATGCGCTAAATGCGTTTTTCCCAAACCAACACCACCGTAAATCAAAAGCGGGTTGAAAGCTGTTCCTCCCGGTTTGTTTGCAACGGCATATCCGGCAGAACGTGCCAAACGGTTACAGTCACCTTCCACAAAGTTCTCAAAAGAATAAGCAGGATTCAGGTTTGAATCCACGTTTACCTTTTTCAATCCCGGAATGATAAACGGGTTTTTAATCGGGTTATCGCTGATGTTTAAAGGCATGTTCACAGGTGCATTCTTCACCGCTTTCTTATTGGAAGCCGGAAGTTTCACCGTGTAAGGATTTGAATTGCTTGCGGAATTTTCCATTACAATGCTGTATTCCAAATGCCCTTCCTGGCCAAGTTCTTTTTTAATCACCTTCTTCAATAAAGTGATGTAATGTTCTTCCAACCATTCGTAAAAAAAGTGAGATGGAACTTGTATTGTCAGAACGTTGTTTTCGAGCTTCACAGGTACAATCGGCTCGAACCAAGTCTTGTAGGCTTGAATCGGCAGATTGTCTTTAATAACTTTCAGACAGGAATTCCAAATAGCGTCATGGTTGGCACTCATTTAGCAGGGTATTTAAAAGTTTATAATAATTTGTTAATAAAAAAATAATCAGCGTAATAGATTCATAGCTTAACTGTTAAGCAGTCGAATTATTTGAGTGAGCAAATATTTACATAAAAAAGTGAAAAAAAAAGTTCTTTAGGGGTTGATTATTTGAAAAGTTTTGCATTGTATTGAAGTAATCCTTTAATATCGGCTTCTAATTTTCTTAAAACCTGTTGATAGTTCGATGAATAACCAATTTTCATAGCTAAATGTTAAATTTTGGTATTTAAACTAAATAAATTGTTCTTAATCAAAGGTACAAAATTAGATCGCATTCACATTCATTTAATGTTTTCAAAATATACGTCAGCCCCTGATATTTTTCTACTCTTAAATCTAAAAATAGTTACGACATTTAGCAAAAAATATTTTCAAGAAAAAAGTACATGAAGACTTCCTTCGAATTTCCGACAAAGGTTCGTGTAAGATATGGCGAAACCGATCAGATGGGATATTGTTATTATGGAAATTATGCAGCTTATTTTGAAGTGGGGAGAGTGGAAGCGATGCGTTCACTTGGAATGAGCTATCGCGAATTGGAGGAAAGTGGTGTGATGCTGCCGGTTAGCCATTTCGAAGTGGATTATTTCAAACCGGCTTTGTATGATGATGAATTGACGGTTGTAACGGCGATTACCGAATTGAAAGGACCGCGCTTGTTTTTTGAGTATGCGTTATACAACGAAAAACAGGAATGCATCAGCAAAGCGAAAACAACGCTGGTTTTTGTATCGAAAGAAAATATGAGGCCGATTGCGCCGCCAGCTGCTTTTGTTGAATTAATGGAGAAGCATCATGTTTGAATCGACTTATTTTAGATTACAGCTTCCGGAAGAAAGTCATTTGAAGCAATGGCTTTCGGAACGTGACGGAGAGATCCGGATCGGGCAGAATGTATTGTTTCGTGGAAAATCAGAGCAATGGAAAGAAAAGAAATTCCATGTTTTGGGAGTGAAAGAAGATATCGGTCCGCGATTGAATGGTGGAAAAGGTGGTTCTGATCGTGCTTTCGATGCGTTTATAACGCGCTTTTTGGGAGTGCAGTCCAATCAGTTTCTGAACGGGAATTCCATTTGTATTCACGGATTTGTTGAGGCTTCAGAGGTAATTGAAGTGCTTTCGAATGCCTTGGTGGATG
>NZ_JASLCN010000326.1 GCF_030151805.1 Fluviicola sp. | reverse complement strand
GGAGAATCGAACTCCTGTTTCCAGGATGAAAACCTGGCGTCCTAACCACTAGACGAATGGGCCGTTTTTGAATTTCGGAGTGCAAATATAGCTAGATTTTTCCTGTATGCAACACTTTCCGCGCTTTTTTTTCTAAAAAATATCAGTGTCTTCCGCTTCAAATTTGAAACCCAGCCTTTTACCTGTTGACAATTGACTGTTCGCTTCGATCTCATGCATTTGGAAAACGGTCACTTTTGAAACGATTTCATATGGCGGAGTCAATAAATCGAACTCCAAAGCATAGGCAATTGACACCTGAATAATGTGTGTCAGGATCGAATCAGTCAACACAGAATTCGTCAAATCGCGAAATAAAAAGCCTAATTGACCTTTTCCTTCCACCATGAAATGTTCATCCTTGTTGATAAACACACGCCCGATCAGGTAGCCTAAATCGTTCATCCGGTTCTTCAGATAGGACTCTGCAAGAAAATTGTAGATGTTGATGATTCCGAAATAACCACGTGTTTTATCTTCCTTCAGGTAATCTGTTTGCCATAAAGGATGCTCATCAGGCAATTTAAAGACGTTTGTGTGCATCTGAAAGATCAAAACATCACTTCCTACGAAAACCTGCACCTGAAACTCTCCTTTGTACTCTACGTGCAACCGGATCCTGCTGTCTTCAACCAGAGACCTCAAAGAACCGATCTCCTCCAGTAATTGCTTTTTGAAGCGTTCAAAGTGGTTCTTTGTATCCTGAAAGATATCTTGCTTCAAACCCGCTTTTTGCTCCAGAATGGTCTGTATAATTTTCCGTGCTTCTTCCATAAATTTTGAATTGATAATTGAAAATGGAAAATTAAAAAAGGGAGATCAGCTAAAATAAACAATCTCCCTTTTCAATTTTAAGTGCTACATTTTCAATTAAAGTTAGTATGCTTTTGCAAATACCACCCGCCCTTTTGACGGAGCTCCTGTAACCATACAAACTCCCGCTTCGGAAGGAATGTCAATAGGAATACAGCGAATGGTTGCTTTTGTTTCTTCTTTAATCTTTGCTTCGGTTTCTTTCGTTCCGTCCCAGTGCGCCAGGTAGAATCCACCCACTTTTTCAAGCTGCGTTTTGAATTCTTCGTACGTATCTACCACATGCATGTTTTCTTTTCTGAACTGCTGAGCTCTTTGAAGCAAATTGCTCTGGATATCTGAAAGCAATTCCACAATTGAGTTGCCGATATTGTCAATATTCATCGCATATTTCTCCTTCGTATCACGACGTGCAATCTCCACTACTCCATTTGCCAAATCTCTCGGACCGATTGCAATACGAACCGGAACTCCTTTTGCTTCGTATTCAGCAAATTTCCATCCCGGACGTTTTTGATCGTCAGAATCATATTTCACTTTGATGCTCAGGCCTTTCAATTCTGCTGAAATTTTAGCAACTGCATCGTTGATCGCCTGAAGCTCTTCTTCTGTTCTGTAAATCGGAACGATCACGACCTGAATCGGTGCCAATGCAGGAGGAACAACCAATCCTTCATCATCCGAATGTGTCATAATCAAAGCCCCCATCAAACGGGTTGAAACACCCCATGAAGTTGCCCAAACATACTCCTGTTTCCCCTGGGCATCACTGAATTTCACTTCAAATGCTTTCGCAAAATTCTGCCCTAGGAAATGGGAAGTTCCGGCCTGAAGTGCTTTTCCATCCTGCATCATTGCTTCGATACAATACGTATCATCCGCACCTGCAAAACGTTCACTTTCCGTTTTATGACCTTTAATCACCGGCATTGCCATGTATTTCTCAGCAAACTCCGCATAAACATCCAGCATTTGTTCCGTTTCACTGATCGCCTCTTCTTTTGTAGCATGAGCCGTATGCCCTTCCTGCCACAAAAACTCGGATGTACGCAAGAACAATCTTGTTTTCATTTCCCAACGAACCACGTTTGCCCATTGATTAATCAAAATCGGCAAATCACGGTAAGATTGAATCCATTTCTTATATGAATTCCAGATGATTGTTTCAGAAGTCGGACGAACAATCAATTCCTCCTCCAGCTTTGCATCCGGATCAACAATTACACCTCCTCCGTTCGGATCATTTTTCAAACGGTAATGCGTTACAACAGCACATTCTTTCGCAAATCCGTCCACGTGAGACGCTTCTTTACTCAGGTAGCTTTTGGGGATTAATAAGGGGAAGTACGCATTTTGGTGACCAGTTTCTTTGAACTTTGCATCCAGGATATCCCGCATGTTTTCCCAAATAGCATAACCATAGGGCTTAATCACCATCATTCCTTTAACATCCGAGTGTTCTGCAAGATCAGCTCTGGAAATTAAATCATTATACCACTTTGAATAATCTTCGGCGCGAGTAGCGTACTTCTGTGACATTTTTGAGTATGTTAAATTTTACGAATAAAACCGTAAAATTATAAATAAATCAGCTATCTTTAAAGAACCATTTAATCTTTCTCATCATGAAAAAAGTATTGAAAATCGGGATCTATGTCGGAGTTACTGCTTCTCTTGTAAGTTGCGGAACTTCCGAGCACTTCATGCAGGATGACGTTTACAATACCCGTACTCCGGTGATGCCTCCGGGAACGGATCTGAATGATGTGACAGATTATGCCACTTTTGTTGCCAAGAAAGAGCAAACCGAAACTCCACCGGAAAGAACAACTTATGTTTCTCCGCGTGATTACCGCGACTTTTTCTATTATTCCCAGTTTATGTACTACGGGTATTCTCCTTATGCGATGACTCCCGGGTTGAGTTACATTGGTTACGGATATCCAAATCACTACTCCGGATTCGGGAATGGTTATTACGCATCTATTGGCTTTGGGAATTATTACAATTACAACCCGTACGGATATAATCCTTATGGCGGTTACTACGGTGGTGGCTACAATCCTTACGGATATAACCCCTACTGGAATGCCCCTTATTACAACAATTACGGAGGAGGTTATTACGGTGGCGGCTACTATGGCGGAGGAAATTACTACGGAGGCGGATATACCTATACGCAAAAAGGAAAGCCGAATACAGGCGGAAACCTTTCAAATGCACATGCAGGAACTTCCGGTGGAAGAATGGGATCATCTTCAAACGGAGAAATCATCAATTACCCTCATAAAATGATGATTAATCCGAATTCAGGAATCCCAGCTGCAACTCCTTACAACGGAGTCGGAAGAAACCCGGCAATACGCATCAATGACGGAAACATTTCACCTGTTGTAAACAACGGACGAATCTCCACAGCTGCTCCTGCTCCAATGAACAGAGCTACAATTGCGCGACCAACAACTTCCGAGCGGCCTTCGATTTCACCAACTCGCGGTGACTATCAGCGATCTCCTAATCCGAACATGAATACCAATCAGAATTCCAATACAAGAACAATTAATAATCCTGTTAATAATTTCCCTGCAAGAACAAACACTCCTGTGATCAGAAGCGGAGGTGGTTCCGGCGGTGGCGGCGTAACGCCAAGTACAGGAGGAGGAGTAAGAACCGGTGGTAGACGATAAACGAACTTAAATGATAAACAAAACCCTTTTGGCTTCAGTTTTTACCGGAGCCTTTTTTGCGTTCGGACAAAATGAAGTAGATGCTTACAGATTGTCAAATACTTATGTTCAGGGTTCAGCGCGTTTCGACGCAATGGGCGGTTCATTCGGAGCTCTTGGAGCAGAAAGTGGCTGCATCGGAATCAATCCTGCCGGGTTCGGAAGATCTTCGGTCAGTTCTTTTTCGTTTGGATTGAACGGAACCAGTGTCAAAACCACTTCGCACTTCAGAGGAAATGGTGATCCTGTTTCAACCGGAACATCGGTCATGGATGCTTTTAAGATGCGGGTTCCCAATATCGCCGGAACAATTGTAAGTGACGTTTCAAGTTCCAATTCAGGCTTGATCTATACTCAAATCAGCCTGGGAATAAACAGAGTTGCCAATTTCAATAACTCATTCAATTACCACGGCGATCAATTTGAGTCCTTACTGGATGTCTTTGCTTCCAGCGCAAATGGAATAGATCCGAGTAATTTATACAGCAACCTACCTTACACTTCTTCGCTTGCATACCAAACTTATGCGATTGATCCGGATGCAAACAACAATTATTATCCGAGGCTGAATTCCGGAAATGTAACACATAACCGGACTGTTTTCAATAAAGGCGGAATCAATGAGTACTACCTTGCAGTCAGCGCCAATTATCTCGATAAAATCTACTTTGGAGGATCCGTTTCCTACAATACGCTTAATTTCTCAGAAACGTACGTTCACAAGGAAACATTAACAGATACAACCGGCGTTAGTTTGAGATCTTTCGTTTATCAATACGATTACAAAACCAAAGGTGGTGGTTTGAACGCCAAATTCGGGGCGATCTTTTTACCTACAGAATATTTGAGATTGGGAATTGCCATTCACACACCTACTTTTTATCAATTAACGGATCAGTACACGGCAAATATGGAAGCCCTGCACAACGATGGCATGAAAAAAGTAGACCCGAGTTTTGTTCCGGCTGACAGGTACAAATACAGAATCTGGACACCGACCAAGTTTGTTGGTTCCGTTGGATTGGTATTCCAGGATAACGGGTGTATCAACATTGATCTGGAATACCTGAATTATGGCTGGGCGCGTTTGAAATCTACAACAGACGGAGCTTATGCGAGTTACGATTATGCCGCAGAAAACAGCGTGATCAAAGCTCAATTAGTCGATGCATTAAACATTCGTATCGGCGGCGAATGGGCCATCAACAACACATTCTTTATTCGTGGAGGATATGGTTATTATCCTAAAGGAGATACGCTGGCGCGCAGTTATGGAAAGAATTACAATCAAACAATCAGCGGTGGAATCGGATTCAGAGTAAATCGTGTTTACCTGGATTTATCGGTAAGATACCTGATGCAAAGCAGCGTTTACAAAGCATTTTATGAAAGCCGTACCGAAATGAATATTATCAATACGACTTTCAATGTCGGACTTCAGTACAAGTTTGATTACAAATGATTGTAATTCTTGATTGATTTCGAAAAGTCGATCTTATCTAATTTTGAGTCGATCCACGCAGGCAGATGGAAATAATCCAGGATAACGCGTTCCTGCTGATCCTTCATTAATTCCGTTACTTCGGTTTTCATTTTGGACAGGATTTCATTTCGCTGCGTAACATTCATGCTTTTAGCCAGTTTTCTCAGATGCTTGATCACGACGTTTTCAATTTCGTAATCGCGGTCATGCTTGCTCAAATAACGATTCGTGGATTTAATGACATACTCCAGGAAATCATAATTTTCCAGTTCCAGATGAATAATCAGGTTGAAAATCCGGGCAAAACTGTAAATATCCTGTCTTAAACGCTGTTCATTATCATTCAAAACTTCATTCAGGGTAGACAAAGCTTTTTTGTAATCTCCTATTCCGAAATAGGTATATGCCTGATTGTAGCTGAACAAAATGTTTTGTTCTTTCGAAACTTTATCGTCCAGATCGCGAAGTCTTGCACGTACTTCATCTGCCAGTTTCGCTGACGCTTCGAAATTTCCGGTTGCATGATTCAATGCAAATTCCCCGTTGTAAGAAATCGTGAAGATTCGCAGAGATAAATCCATCGAATTGAATCCTTTCTTTCCTTCCAGCGCACGGATTTCATGGATAATATTTGCAGCTTCTTTAAACTGTTTGTTATCGATGTAACATCTCAAAAGGTGAGATAACGTCAGAATATAGCGCTGCCCCAAATCTTCCTTGATCAATGGATTGTTATCCAGGATGTCTTTTGTGCGGTTAAAGAATTGAAAACTGTCTTCATAATTCCGGTTCGTAGCTGCACACAATCCTTTGATATAATAACACATCGACGAAGCCCGTGTGGAAAGCGCCGTGTTTTTGCCTTTAATCAAATGATAATCAGCAATATCATCTACAATCTTACGTTCTTCCTCGTTTCGGGTAAATCCTCCAGCGCGGAAGATCAGATTGATTTTGGAATAAATTACCTGATACTCTGCCAGGTTCCGCAATTTTGCAATCACTTCTTCTTCCTCAGCAATAATATCATCCAGGTTTCTGGAAAACTCGCCGTCTTCGTAAGCCGCTTCAAGTAGTTTTTTCTCCCAGGAAATTAATTCATACCAATAATAGAATTCTTCGTGTTCAATTGCCAGGCTCTTTGCCCGCTGAACAAATTTCTCACATTCTTTATACAGCGCTTTATTATATAGAATTTCCACATTCTTCAATTCCTGCTTCAAAATACTGGAGGCAGATTGTTCGGAATAATAAACACGGAGGCTTTTCAGAATCAAACGGTAAAGATGATTCTTTTCAGAGGGTAAATGTTTTACAAATGTTTCGTTTTGGAAAAAATCTTTCAGGTCCTCTTCTTTGTAAGCGCCTTGTTTTTCAATAAAATCAAAAATTTTCAGGTAATTTTTTTCACCTGATTGGAGAGCAGATGAAAGCTTAAAAAAACGTTTTTCAGATTTAGTCAACGACTTAATAAGCTTATACAGTTCGTTTGAGGGTTTCATAATAAAGGAGTTTCTCAAATTTAACAAAATCTTTCAATCCTAGATGTTTTTTTAAAACATTTTAGCAAGCTATCTTCTCTAAATGCAATACGATTGAGATTTTAGTGGTTGAAATCCTAAAATAAAAAAAGGTTGCATAACACAACCTTTCACAAACAACAACAATAAACTTCAACGCCGCTTAAACTAACGAAGAAGGACCTTTTGTCCTTTCTGGACAATGACTTTTCCGGAGGTATATCCGTTCATTTTCACTAATTTCTTCAACTTGATTCCTTCCGCCTGAGAAATCTCGATCAATGTGATGTCTTTTTTGGCAACAAATGTTGCGCCTTTACTTCTGGCTCTGTTTCTTTTCGGTTCAAGGTAAACGATATCACCTTCCTCCAGCAGGTCTTTTTTATCTACGAAATCATTG
>NZ_JASLCN010000322.1 GCF_030151805.1 Fluviicola sp. | reverse complement strand
ATTACTGGGTTTTGAGAGGAAACGAAGAAAAAGCCAAAAAGCAGTTTCAGGATGCCCCAAAAACATTGAAAGCATTGGAATATTGGTTCGGTCCTTATCCATTTTATGAAGATGGGTACAAATTGGTGGAAGCTCCGCACCTGGGAATGGAACATCAAAGCGCCGTTGCTTACGGAAACGGTTTTCAAAACGGATACATGGGCCGCGATTTAAGCGGAACCGGGGAAGGTTTGAAATGGGATTTCATCATTGTACACGAAAGCGGACACGAATGGTATGGAAACAACATTACTTCCAAAGATGTGGCAGATATGTGGATTCACGAAGGATTTACCTGCTATAGCGAAACACTTTTCACCGATTATTGGTTCGGAACCGAAGCCGGAAACAACTATTGCCGCGGACTTCGAAAGAACATTCTGAATGACAAACCGATTATCGGACCATACGGCGTACAACAGGAAGGCAGCGGCGATATGTATTACAAAGGTGCCAACATGCTTCACACCATTCGCACAATCTACGGAAATGACTCCCTGTTTCGCGGGATGCTGCGTAAAATGAATGCTGTTTTTTATCATCAAACCGTCACAAGTGCTCAAATCGAACAATTTATGAGTACTGAACTGGGAATGGATTTATCAAAAATCTTCGATCAATACCTCCGGGCAAAAAATCCACCGGTTTTGCAGTTGAAACACAAAAAGGGCAAAGTAAAATACCGTTGGATAAACTGCGTAAAGGATTTCGACATGCCCATCATGAACGGAAACCAAAAATTGGAGTGCAGCTCGAAATGGAATGTTTATCAAACAGGAAACGGTCATTCATTTGAATTGAATCCCAACCTGTATATCCGCGTTTTGAAGAAGTAATTTTTGAAATACGGAAGGAAATTCCCTATTTTTGATAAAAATCCACTTATGAAACATCTATTTCACCTATTACTGATCCATGTTCCTTTTGTCTCGTTCGGACAAATGGTTATCGGAGGAAACAACCCGCAAGATTTCATCTCAACAGCTTTATCAAGCCCCAATGTTTCTATTTCAAATGTCAGTTATACGGGATATAACGGAGCCATTTGTTATTTCTCAGCAACTACTCAGAACATGCCTTTTGCTTCCGGTTTGTTGCTGACCACCGGATCTGTTTATAACGCACTGGGACCAAATAGCGATCCTCATAGCTATCTCGACAATGGTTTTCCAGGGTATCCCCCATTGAGCACAACACAGGGAGGAGCATCAACTTATAATGCTGCTGTTATCTCTTTCGATATTGTTCCGAATGGAGACACTTTAAAAATCCGGTATATTTTCGCCTCGGAAGAATACCCGGAATACGTAGGTTCACAATTTGTGGATGGCATGGCTATTTACATTTCAGGTCCCGGAATTACTGGAACTCAAAACATTGCCCGCTTGCCTGATGGTATCACTATAACCGTTAACAACATCAATAACGGAACTTCTAATCCTGCTCCGGGAGTAACACCCATTGGTCCGGTAAATCCGCAATACTTTGTAGCAAATGGAAATGGGACCCAAGCTCCTTATAATGCAAGCAATACCTACTTGCAATACGATGGGTTAACCGTTCCGTTAACCGCCAAATCAAAAGTGACTCCGAATGAAACTTACCACGTAGTCATTGCTATTGCAGATGCAGGCGACGGAATTTTTGATTCGGGAGTGTTCATCGAAGAAGGTGGAATCACTGCGGGCGTGAGAGAAAACAACCTGGACAATTTTGTCAGTGTGTTTTACAATCCGTCTGATCAGCAGGCAACGATCAAAGTGACAGATTTTCAGCAAAAACTAACCTATTCGGTTGTTGATCTTTCCGGGAAAGTGCTCACAAAATCCGATCTTACGGAAACAACAACGATTGATTTAAGTGATTATTCCTCTGGAATGTACGTGATTCATGTGGAAGGAACAAGCGGCAAAATGAGCAAAAAGATCATCCGCTAAGAGGAAAGTACGGATTTCTTTCACCGGAACATTTTATTCATTCATTCCATGGATTGAGTTCAAACTTCTATTGTGATTTTAGTATCTTTGCGGAAAAATTCAACCGATGAAAACACTCTTCCACCTGTTTTTGATTTGTACTGTTTCTTTCTACTCATCCGGGCAACTTATTCTTGGAGGAAATAATCTTCAGGAGATCATTCCCCAGTCACTTGCGGGATCAGCTGTAACTATCAGCAATATTACTTATCAGGGAGCTCCAGAAGCTATTTCGTATTTTTCAGCAAACATGAACAATATGTCAATTGCCAGCGGACTTTTAATGACCACAGGATCAAAATACACAGCTATCGGTCCGAATGATGAAGCAAAAGCAGGAGTAGATAACGGTTATCCGGGTAATTCACATCCTAGTTTTGCTTTTCTTTTTTATTCACAATCATATAAAAATTGCGCACGGATAGATTTTGACCTTGTTCCTTCAGGGAATCTATTAAAAATAAAGTATCAATTCGGATCGGAAGAATATCCAGAATCAGTAGGAAGCCTATTTTCAGATGCATTTGCGATTTATGTTATGGGTGAAGGTGTTAACAATGAAAATATTGCCAAAATAGGTACTAACAGTTACATTACAACAAGTAATATCAATAATGGTAATCCTGATTATCCCAATGGGCCTGTACCGGCTAGTAATCCCTCCTATTTCATTGAAAACGGAAACGGTAGCAATGCTCCGTACAAAGACTCTGATTCTTTTCTTCAATATGATGGGCTCACAATACCATTAACCGCTACAACACATGTTCATCCGGGATACACCT
>NZ_JASLCN010000159.1 GCF_030151805.1 Fluviicola sp. | reverse complement strand
TCATAGATTTACAGAATAAAATCGTCATTCCTGCAACTTATGAATATGCGGAGAGTTTCAAGTCTGGGTTGGGGGTTGTACAACTATTGACTTTAAAAGGTGCAATTAACCCGAAAGGTGAAATTGTTATTCCGATTGAACACACAACAATCAAGGTTTTAGACGATACTCATTTCATTGTTTCATTGGGAGCTTTTTATGGAATTTATACGAACAAGGGAAAACTGGTAGTTCCGTTGGAATACTCCAACATCCGTAAGGTTCAGGATGAATTTTACATTCTGACGAAAGGAACGGAATTACATTATTTCTATGTTCCTGAAAACAAATTGATCAAACCTCTTCTGGATTAATGTCAGCGTTGAGAAATTTTCTTCGGTCGATTGTTCCGGATAAATTGCTGAATGCTTACAGGGAAAGTAAGAAAGAAAAACAGCGTAAAATTATTCGCGGGCAGGAAACGAAAGGCGAAGGGGCTTCATTGGAAAGTTTGATTCGTGATTTTAAAAATTGCGGACTGAAAACCGGTGATTCGGTATTGGTTCACAGTAGTTTTTCGAAAATTGGTTTTGTTCAGGGCGGTCCGAAAACGATTATTGATGCCTTGATTGAAGTGATTGGCCTGGAAGGAAATCTTTTAATGCCCAGTTCTCCGAATGCCGGTTACCAATTGGATTATATCCGGAATCTGAAACAATTTGATGTGGCAAATGAACCTTCCAAAATGGGAGCAATTACGGAATATTTCCGAAAACTTCCCGGAGTAAAGCGCTCAGAAAGCCCTACAGAACCGGTTTGTTGTTTCGGTCCGAAAGCAGATTGGTTTACAAACGGACATTTGGGAGAGTTAACGCCCTATACGGAAAACAGTCCTTTTGCGAGATTGGCTCAAGTGAATGGAAAAATTCTATATATCGGAGTAACGCTGGACAATGCGGGGACTTCCCTGCACGTTTCAGAAGACGCTATTCTCGATTTCAAATATCCGGTGTATTATCCGGAAATTTTTCAAACAGAAGTCATTCAGGAAAATGGAATCCGCGTATCGGTTTCTGTAAAAGTTCACAATCCGGAGCAATCTGCAAAACGGAAATGCGATGAGTTACTTCCGTTATTCAAGGAAAAAGGAGTGTTCACTGAAGAACTGGTCGGGCAGGCGAGAACCCTGGTTTTTGATGCTTCCGAAATGCTTGAGACGTTAATTGAAGTCTACAACGAGAGCGGAATCACGATCTATACTCCGAAAGGAGAAAAAGCGTAGCTTTTGAAGACTAAGCAACGACAAACGTTAGAGCGGAAGTTGCGCAGGATAGGCGTAGCTTTTGAAGACTAAGCAACGACAAACGTTAGAGCGGAAGTTGCGCAGGATAGGTGTAGCTTCATGCGGGAAAGGTGTCGGATCGGTTCAAAATAAATGCGCTTGTGAAGAACTGATTTTATGCAAGCATTGTTATTTTTGTAAATAGAAAAAATCAAAACATGTCAAATAGAAACTGGACATCCATTAAGTCCTACACAGATATCAAATTCGAATTCTTCGACGGAATTGGTAAAATTACCATCAACAGACCTAAAGTTTACAATGCTTTCCGCCCTGAAACAAATATGGAAATTTTGGATGCTTTGGAGATTTGTCGCGAAAGACAAGATATTGGAGTGGTTGTATTGACCGGAGAGGGTGACAAGGCATTTTGTTCGGGAGGTGATCAGAACGTGAAAGGAGTCGGAGGATATATTTCCGAAAACGGAGTTCCGCGTTTGAATGTATTGGATGTGCACAAAGCCATTCGTGCCTTACCAAAGCCGGTGATTGCAATGGTAAACGGATATGCAATTGGGGGCGGACATGTTTTGCATGTGGTGTGTGATATTACGATTGCTTCTGAAAATGCGCGTTTCGGGCAAACCGGACCGAAAGTAGGAAGTTTTGACGCAGGATTCGGATCTTCCTTCCTAGCAAGTCATGTAGGACAGAAAAAAGCGCGTGAGATTTGGTTCTTATGTGAACAATATACTGCTGATGAAGCGGAAAAAATGGGAATGGTAAACAAAGTGGTTGCTTTGAAAGACCTGGAAGATACAACAGTTCAGTGGTGTCAAACAATCATGAAACGTTCTCCTTTGGCGATTCGTATGATCAAACGCGGATTGAATGCCGAGTTAGACGGTCAAAGAGGTTTGATGGAGTTTGCCGGAGATGCTACTTTGATGTATTATCTGATGGAAGAAGCTCAGGAAGGAAAACGTGCTTTTTTGGAGAAGCGTGAACCGAATTTCCAGCAATTCCCTAAGTTTCCGTAACTATAATTGAGAATTGAGAAAACTTTTCAATTTGTAATCAGGCATTCGTAATTCGACATTAAAAATATGGCATTATTGGATATTGAAGCTGATTTTCAGCGCATTTTCGGATTCAGTTTAACAGAAGGCAAGCAGTGGCTGGTAAAATCGGGAACGAACCTGATTTTCGCTGTGGTCATCCTATTGGTTGGTTTTTGGATCGCCAAATGGGTTGGCCGACTGGTTGTACGTATTCTGACACGTGGAAAAGTAGATGCCGGATTGGTTACTTTCCTTTCGAGTCTGGCTACGATTGTTCTCAAGGTGTTGGTAATTGTTACAGCAATAACGCAGCTTGGAATCGAAATGACGTCTTTTGTTGCAATTTTGGGTGCTGCAGGTTTGGCGATCGGTATGGCATTTTCAGGAACGCTTTCCAATTTCGCAGGAGGCGTAATGATTTTGCTCTTCAAGCCCTTTAAAGTCGGAGATACCATCCTGACACAGAATTTACAGGGAACGGTAAAGGAAATTCAGATTTTTTACACGTATTTGCACACTTCTGATAACAAGGTGATTGTGATTCCGAATGGCCCGATTGCGAATGGTCCTCTGACTAATTTCACGAAAGCAAATGTGCGCCGTGTAGACTGGAGTATTCCGATTTCTTATGGCGATGATTACGTTAAAGCGCATCAATTGATCCTGAAATATTTGTCGGAAGACAAACGTGTAAAAAAAGATCCGGAACCGTTTGTAGCGTTGGGAGAATTGGGAGCATCTGTGATGGTGACCGTTCGTGCCTGGGCAAAAACAGATGATTACTGGAATGTTTATTATGCATTGAATAAGCGTATTTATGAAGATTTTGAGAAAGAAGGTCTTCATTTAACTTCTCCTCAGGAACACATTGTACAAATGCAAACGGCAAATTAATGGAGAGTTTAAAACAGCACCCGATTATTCAGCAATACATTGTCTGGAATCGCTTCGGAGATTTATTGGGAATGGATTTCGACGTGGAATCGAAAGGGCATGTCTTGTATCACATGACAATCTCGGATAATCATTTGGCAACTCCTTTTGCAGCGCATGGAGGTTCGGTTGCTGCATTGATTGATGCGGCTCTCGGAGTGGCTTGTTTGACACAGGTTTGTGAAGAAATGAAAGTGGTTTCGACGGTCAATCTGACGATTTCATACCTCAATCCGGCAAATAGACACGATGTGCTGACGGCTGATGCGCGGGTTGTTAAATCGGGGAGGCGTATTCTTTTTGTAGAAGGGAAAGTGACGAATCAAAAAGGGGAATTGGTGGCAACTGCTTCGGCAACGATGAATGCGTATCCGGTTTCGAAAATCAGCGAGAAAGTTTTCTAATTATAGGATTTCAAGAATAGATAGGGTTGTTTTACAATATGGTAATATAGTAATTTTGTTTTTTTGCGGATCATTTTTTCAATAGACCATAAAGATTCAGGGAAATCATCAGTCTAAATGACTTACACTGGTTCATTCAAAAACTGCTTTTACAAATCCAACAATAAGCCCCTGAAAACAACTCTTTATGTTCTAACTTTCTCCCAAATATTAACCGCTTCAACAGCCTCCTTTACATCATGAACGCGCAAAATCGAAGCCCCTTTTTCAAGTGCCAATGTATTCAAAACAGTCGTCCCGTTCAGAGAATCTTCCGCTCCAATTCCAAGTGTTTTATAGATCATCGATTTTCTTGAAATCCCCACTAAAAGCGGGCAGTCAAACAAATGGAAAGCCTCTAGTTTTGAAAACAGTTCCAGGTTTTGTTCGCTGTTTTTAGCAAAGCCAAAACCCGGATCAATGATGATATCTTTTATTCCTGCCTGAATCGCTTTTTCTTTCTGGATTCCCAATTCGTAAATCGTTTCCCGGAGAATATTTTCATAATGATTCAAACCCGACATATTTTGCGGAGTTCCACGCATGTGCATCAGTACATAAGGAACCTGGAAAGCAGCAACGACCGAAAACAGATCCGAATCAATTAAACCTCCGCTGATGTCATTGATCAGGTGCGCGCCCTGTTCCAGGACATAATTTGCGACCTCTGCCTGAAAAGTATCAACACTCAGTTTGATTTCAGGATAGGTTTCAAGCGCATAAGCAAGAGCAGATTTGATGCGTTCTATTTCGTCTTTTTCTGAAATGTGTTCGGCTCCCGGTCTGGTAGAGTAACCTCCTATATCTAACCATGTTGCGCCGTTTTTTACGTGCAGGTCGATTAAAAGCCGCTGATCTTCCAGGTCGGATTTTCTGCTGCTTTTGTAAAAGGAATCAGGCGTACAATTGACAATTCCCATCACCTGGGGAGCAGAAATAGTGAATAACTTACCGCGGGTATTTAACTGCCACTCTCGCGAAAAATTTGTATTTTCAAACCTTAAAAATTCCATACAGACATAGATGATACAAACATCGGAACAATATCAACACATCGTACAGGGTTGTAGAGAAATTTTCCTGAAAAAAACGAAAGATTACGGAACTTCCTGGCGCATTGCAAGAGCCAGCAGTCTGACCGATCAGATTTTCATCAAAGCCAATAGAATCCGAACGCTACAGGAAACCAACGAAAATAAGGTTGGCGAAAGTATTGAGGGGGAATTCGGTGCGATGGTGAATTATTGTATCATGGCAATTATTCAAAGCAGATCGAATGACGGTTTCGGATTGGAATTGTCGGAAAAGGAAGCGTTGATGCTTTACAATCAGGTAGCTCAGGAAGCTTTTGAATTGATGGAACGAAAAAATCATGACTACGGCGAAGCGTGGAGAGATATGCGGGTGAGTTCATTAACCGATATGATTTTGATTAAGTTGTTACGAATTAAACAAATCGAGGATAATGGAGGACAAACAATAGCTTCCGAAGGAATCGAATCAAATTATTTTGATATTTTGAACTACTCGATTTTCGCATTAATACACCTTACGCTTTAATATTATTTAGGTTCTATGAAAACTACCAGAACTATTTCAGGACATTCACTACCACTCAATGTTCTGTTTGTTATTTTGAATTTAGTGGGCCTCACGCTCACCACCATGGGGTTCCATGATCATTTTGAGGGGCAGAAGATGCTTTTCGCAAGTTTGGGAATCGGTTTGATGTTATTCTCGGCTGTAGCATTGATTTTCTTTAAAGGAAGATTGATGATTGCAACAGTTTCCCGTGTGATTGTGGGAAGTTTATTCATCGTTTCGGGACTAATCAAAGCGAACGATCCGGTAGGATTTTCATACAAACTGGAGGAATATTTTGAAGACGGAGCTTTGGCGTACCGCATCAAGGAATTATTCGGTGCTCCCGGATTTTCACTGGAATATTTTATTCAGCACGCATTGTTGTTGTCGGTAGTTATCTGTATCGCAGAGATTGTTTTGGGAGTGTTGGTAATCATTGGTGGGAAAATTCGTTTTGTGAGCTGGCTGTTGGTAATCATGATGTTGTTCTTCACTTTCCTGACATGGCATACTTCAACCTGTGATTCGAAAGTCAAATTTGTAGACAGAGATACGTATTCGTTGGATATAGCGCAAGAATCGCACATGGCGAATATGAAAATCGAAGAAGCCGTTACGAATAAGGATGTCAAGATCATTTCCAAAAACGCGAAAGAGGTGGTGGTAGAAGAATTGAAAGCACCACAATGTGTAACGGACTGTGGCTGTTTCGGAGATGCAATGAAAGGTTCTGTCGGAAGGTCATTGACACCGAAAGAATCCCTTTGGAAAGATATCGTATTGCTTTACCTGGTGGTGTGGATTTTTGCAGCTCAACGATTGATTAAGCCG
>NZ_JASLCN010000499.1 GCF_030151805.1 Fluviicola sp. | reverse complement strand
TCTATCGAAATTATGATGAAGCAGGACTGGTTGAAATTTCCGAATACGATTTCAAAGGTAATATATTAGACACCAAAAGGCAGTGCGTTTCTGATGCAGAATTACTGAGTGTTTTTTCACCTCCACCTATTGACTGGAATGTAAGTTGTTATCGGGTGGACTGGGCCGGGTTTCCATCTATCTTGGATACGAAAACATTTGAAACTAATTTTGAATATGATGCATTGAATAGATTAAAAAAAGTTACTTACCCGGAAGATGCAAACAATATAAGGAAAGATTTATTACCATCATATAATCGTGCGGGAGCTTTGAAAGGTGTAACATTTGATGGGACAGATTATGTCAAACAAATTGCTTACAATGCGAAAGGACAGCGTTTATTAATTGCATATGGGAATGATATTATGACGAGATATGTTTACGATAATCGAACTTCTCGATTATCGCGCCTTAAATCTGAAAAATACCTGCAATCGAGTTGGGAATTCATCCCTCAATCTGGGACAACCAAACAGGATCTAGCTTACACTAGTGACTTGATTGGAAATATTTTGACAATTACTGATAAAAGCCCGGACTGTGGTGTTGGGGGGACTAGTTCACTCACACGATCGTTTGGGTATGATCCTTTGTATCGTTTAATTGCAGCAAGTGGCAGAGAGAATAATCCAGGAACCCCATTTCCTTGGTGGGATGATGTTTATAGAAGTACGGACAATTCGATTACAACTTCCTATACACAACATTATAATTATGACAAAGTGGGAAATATTCAATCGCTTCAACATATAGGGGAGAACTTATTTACTCGGAATTTTGATTACTCTGTTTCTAATAACCGATTACATTCAATAACTGTTGGTCTGAATAGCTGTAATTATTTGTATGATAATTCCGGAAATCAAATACAGGAAAATAGTAGCCGCTTCTTTCAATGGGATTTTAGTAATCAGATGCGTTGTTTTTATAATCAGGCAGGTACAGCAGAACCAACTATCTATGCTCAGTATCTTTATGATGGATCGGGAAATCGAGTGAAGAAAATTGTTCGTACTCAAGGTGGCGATTACGAGAGTATTAGTTATATTGGAGGAACATTTGAATACAAGACAAATGGTTTAGATGTACAAACGACAACTCATATCATGGATGCTAATTCTCGAATTGTTATGATTCGTGAAGGAGATGTCTTTGGAGACATGACTCCTTCCGTAAAGTATAACCTTGAAGACCATTTGGGCTCTTCAACAATATTGTTGGAAACCAACGGTTTCTCAATAAACAAAGAAGAATATTATCCTTTTGGAGAAACTTCTTTTGGAAGCTATTCTAAAAAGCGCTATCGTTATTCCGGCAAAGAAAAAGACGAAGAAAGTGGGTTATATTACTATGGAGCACGTTATTATATGCCGTGGGCATGTAAATTTGTTAGTTGCGATCCTCTTACGGGCAAATTACCTCAATGGTCTTCATATGCAGCCTTTAATGATAATCCAATAGTTTATATAGACCCTATTGGATTAGAGGGAGAGCCACCACCGATTACTGGCAATGAAAAGGAAGGAGATGGCTCTAAGGATGGAAATTTTGTTTTCTATAATGGTGAGTGGCACACAGGATCATCTGATAGTGCAGTTGTAACTCCGGATAAAGGTCCTAGTGTTTTGGAAGCGGCAAAGATGGAACTCAAATCTTATGATGACAAACTAAAGTCAGGTGATAGTAAGGAGCTAAGTGGAGGATGGAAGGTTGCAGATAATATACCAGGAGTTGAATTGGAAAAAAGAGAAATCGGATTTGAATCTACATTGTATAGCAGAACAATAAATGGAAGAACAGAGTATGTCTATGCTTTACGTGGGACGGATGAGAAGATAGACTGGAATCATAACCTTTCTCAAGCTTTTGGAACATCTGAGCAGTACGAGCTTGCAATTTCAAATTCTCAAAAAATCATAGAGAAATTTGGACTTGGGAAAGTAACAATTGTGGGGCACTCACTTGGTGGGGGGTTAGCGACCGCTGCTGCTTTAAAAACAGGAGCTGACGCGATAGTCTTTAACCCTGCTTGGGTATCGGACTTAACAATTAGCCAGATGGGATTAAATAGAGATAATTACATAAATGTTAAAAGTTTTGTTGTGGCGGGTGAGGTTTTAGATAAATCACAAGCGTCAGCCAAATATATCATTGGGCAACTAAATAGAATCGTGAGATTGAATAGGCCTCCGAATACTACTGTTCTTGGGGAACATAACGGTACTGCGTATGCAGTTGGTATGATTATCAGTATTAAAGAAATTGATAGTGGTGTAAATTTTCCTGTAATGTTACATAGTATGGATTCTGTAATTAAAGCTCTAAAGGCAAAGGGTATAAAATAAGGTAGATATGAAGAAGATGTTCAAAAAAAAAGTGTCCTTGCTTTACATATTAATGGCAATTTTAGTTTCCGGTTGTTTGAATGATGGAAATGAAAACCTATTAGGTAATGACTTTCGATTATTCAAGAATACTGAGCTAGAGGAATTGGCTAAACATGTAGCGGATCAAAATGCTCCAGAAATCAGGAGAATTCTTTCTAGTGGATCTGTAGATGTTAATTTTCAGGAAAAGAAATATGGAAACACACTTCTTATGCTTGCAGTTACTAATAATTTAAATGTTTCAGTATTAGAGTTATTGAAAGGAGGAGGAGACCCAAATTTAAGGGATTTTGAATCAAAAGAGAACGCTTTGGATGATGCTTGCTCCAAAAATAATTATATATGTAATATTGAGAATGTCAGGTGTTTAATTAAGTTTGGTGCCAATGTTAATGCATTTCGAAGAACAAAGTCAGATAATTCTGTAATTATCAGTTCTCCATTGATCATAGCTTCAAGTGCGGGTTGTTATGAAACAGTAAAATTATTGGTCAGTAGCGGAGCCAAAATTGATACATTTACTTATTATGATGGATATGGAGCTATTACAGAAGCAATTATACAAGATGAAATCCGTATTGCTAAATATTTAATAGTTGATTGTAAAGCTCCTATCCCGAAAACTTGTTACATAAGAAATCAAGGTGAAGCTGACGAAATTAAACTTACTGTTACAGACCTGCTGAATGAGAATGAGTATCCAGCTGGTGATAAGAACAACGATTATAAAAAAGAGATTTTGCGTTACTTAGAGAATAAGGGGATTAAATAAGTTTAAGGAGGGACGTATGGACTTTAACTTATCCATTCTCAACAGTTTTAGTAAAATGAAAGGGCAGAATTAAATCTGCCCTTTATATTGTCATAAAGAGTGGAACCAGGAGTCAATTATAATTTCATCAAATAAAGTTTATGTTCCTGGCCAGCCAATTAATAAATTGCAAGACGATCGAAAAATTCGAAATTGTATACGTTTGTCATCATGTATTGAGGCCAATTCAAGATAATTATTGTAGTTAAATGATTACTTGGCTACACTGCTCCAAATAGTAGTAAATTTTGGAAGCCAGTAAATCAATTTTTGAGTTTGAAGGACTTACTGTTAGTCTTAGAACTGGCTTTGACATTTCCACGTATTTCTCAAAGATTTCATCA
>NZ_JASLCN010000132.1 GCF_030151805.1 Fluviicola sp. | reverse complement strand
GGAGCAAGACGCGGGAAAGCATGTAATCACCAACGAGAACGGCAATTTTGTTCTTCCATAAGGCATTCACAGAGAAAAAGCCCCGGCGTTCGTTGGCATCATCTACTACGTCGTCGTGAACCAATGTTGCGGTATGAAGCAATTCAACCAAAGAAGCGCTCTGATACGTTTTTTCGTTGATTTCCCCAAGCATTTTAGCTGTCAGAAATAAGAACATGGGGCGCATTTGCTTCCCTTTTCTCCGAATGATGTAATGCGTGATTTTGTCCAGTAAAGGAACTTTGGATTTCATGCTCTCATGGAAACGAACCTCGAACAATTTCATTTCGGTTTCGATGGGCGCTAAGATCTCCTTTACTGTCATGATTACAAATTTACTTTAAAATTCAAAATAAGATACGAGAAAAGCCCGGAGAAATTGAAAATCGGAAATGGGCAAGATCAGAGAATTACAGGTTCGTGACAAGATGTGTTCATAATCAGAACCTAATTATATAGTCGGGTTGATTTTCCGGCAGAACTTACAACGTAAATCCTTTACGAAGTTCAGGGTATATATTTGCCAAAAAGTAATAAAAACCGCCATTCTTCACGGCGGTAAGTGTGGAGGAAAAACAATTTTATTTAAACGGATACTGTTAAATCTTTAGCGTGATAAAATAAAATGAAATTCGTTGCGTATTGAATGCAAGAAGGTTACGGAAGTGATAAAGTTTTCTTATCAATGAAGCAATCCGGAGTGCAAAATTTATTCGGGAATTTCTAATTAACTTCGCGCCGCTGACTAATTCAGTTAGATTTTCATCTTACTTATTCACTTAGAACTGGAATTAAATTTCACCGAATTGATTCAGGTTATTTACTTTCATTTTTGGAGAGGTAAGGGATGTGTGACTGAAAGTTGGTTAATACAACTTAAATTAATATTTCATGAAAAAAATCCTATTTGGATTGATGCTTCTGGTATCATCCACCACCTTTTCTCAGCTTGACAGCCTTGATTTTTCAATGTCTTTTGTAACAAATCCTGCTTTTACTCCCGGGTTGGATGATGTGAGCAAACAAGGAAACATTTTCCAGGTAAAAGTGTTTGTGAATGATGCAGATTATGTAGGGAAACTAATTGTCATGGTGTATGATTTGCCAACCAATACTCCAATGGCGATTCTGAAACTGGATCGAGAGCAAGTCTTGAGCGAAACCTATACGGAGAATGGTTTGCTGGTGTTCAGTTTTCCTTACCTGAATCCGGATGCAAGTTATAAAGTGATCCTGGAATCTCAGAATTTCCAGGGAGCCTATTTACCACGAGTTGAGAAGAACTACCCGAACTGATCTTATTTTCCATAAATCTTATTTTATATGAAACGAATATTGGCGTTATTCGCTTTTTTGTCGTGCTATTCTGTCTATTCCCAAATGGCACCGGACGTTACGCTTTACGCAACGGAAGATGGTTTTACCAGTTCATCTGCTCCAAGTGGTAATTTCGGTACTCTGGGCGCAATGAGTATTACCAAAAGCCGGGCTTCTGTAGAACGAAGTTTTTTAAAATTTAACCTGGCTTCGATTCCTGCAAATGCGGTGATTACGTCTGCCATTTTGAGATTGACTCCGAATGGGGCTGAAAATGTAGCGACTCCGAATTCAAGCGAATTATACCTGGATATTTGTAATACTTCCTGGACGGAAGCAGGGTTAACAAATGCTTCCGGTATTTCTAATAATACATTGTTTGCAACTGTTACAGCTTCTACTTTCAATTCAACTCTTTCAAAACGTGAGTTTCAAGTTAAGGAGCATGTTCAGGCAATAATAGAAGGACGCTTGCCCAACCAGGGCTGGCGGATTCGCTGGAGTGCTGAAACGGTTGCAATTGCAACTACTGCGTCATATTATACCAGGGAAAACGCTACACAATCCAATCGGCCGCAATTGATTATTCAGTACTATTTAAGATCTTCTGTAAGTGCGGCGACCATTGTTCATACAAGTTCTTTGGATAATACAGATGGCTCTGTTTCACCGACAGTGATAAACGGTTCCAATGATATTAAAACATTTCGCTGGTATAATGCGGCGGGAGCGCAAATTGCAACAACTCAAAATCTGATGAATGTCGGTAAAGGTTGGTACGGTTTGAAATATTATGGCGGTGCATACGGAGACACAACCTACCAGGCCTTCCTGGTGGGAACAGAATGCGAGGATGTTTCAGTTACATTTGATCCGGGATCGAATTACATAGATGACACCTGGATGATGGAAGGAGTTGAGGGTTCCGGAAATACCATTATCAACTACACGCAGCAAAATTTTGGATATGTTAATGAGTTAAAAACGGATAAATGGGCAAATTATGCTCCTTATAATTCGCGGGGTTTATTGAAATTCAGATTGTGGGTTGATCCGAATTGTCAAATCAATACTGCGAATATGACATTATACGGTATTGAGCATGCTCCGGATACCCGGCCGAATGATTCGGAGTTGCTTCGGGTAACATCTCCCTGGACGGAATATGGTACAGCATTTATAAATAGTCCGACTTCAACAAGTACCGGGAAAATCAATATTGCGGGAGTACCGGCAGGAAATGCGAATGTGACCTTAAATATTGCAAGTTTTTTCAATACCTGGAAAGCCAGTAATACGACCAATTACGGGATGTTGCTACAATTGCAGACTTATACGGGATCTTACACCCGGATGCAATTCAACTCGAGCGATGTACCGGCAGGAGGATCGCGATTAAGACCCAAAATTGAGTTTACAATTAAAGCTGATGCGTGCGATCTGAGCAGAAAAGGAACAATCACGGTTACAGATTATGATCAGGCATTAAAAAAGAATGTTTCGCTAAAAATCTCAACACCTTCATGGTCTTCTGCACCATACAAATATGTGATTTCGGATCAGGTGATTTCTGACCCGCGTGGTATGTTGAAGTACCTGAATGATTCTGTGTTTGATCCGGATTTGGATAGTACAAAGTTTTTGGTAGGAACTGTGAGCGCAACTTCATTTGATTTCGGAAGCCTGGATTACGGAACTTATAATATAGCCGTTTTTGATAACAAGGGGAAACGCATTTTTGAACGATCCGGTTTAGATCTTTATCCTGTTATAACCTATAACGCCAGCACCAATGCTACAGTGATAGATAACAATATGATACGACCGAATACTGCCGCGAATGCCACATGTGAAATGAACATTTTTGCGAATACGTACAATCAG
The DNA here is from genome assembly GCF_030151805.1 of Fluviicola sp. Classification (GTDB taxonomy): domain Bacteria; phylum Bacteroidota; class Bacteroidia; order Flavobacteriales_D; family Crocinitomicaceae; genus Fluviicola. The sequence goes on along the minus strand of NZ_JASLCN010000132.1, from coordinate 436 downwards.
GGAACTGTTAAGCTGAATGCTACAGCGCTTAGTGGAGCTCAATATTACGGATTTGTGGATGCAAGCAGAACATTGAGTACTTCCGCTGATATCCGTTATGGGTTCTATTTCAACGGAGTGAATCTGTATACGATCAAGGACTATGTGGTGCAAACTGCTAAGGTTTTCAAAGCAAGTGCAGATAAGTATGTAACAATGAATTTTATAAATGACACCATCATTTTCAGTAATGATAACACCGTTATTGACAGGGCAGGACTTACAGCGGGCTATTCATTCAAATTAGGAGGTGTGATGAATGGTGCTTCCAGAACACGTGTCAGAGTTATAAGGGAGGCAATTAAACCCTTTTTCATGATGACACTCAGTGGAACCGAAAGAACCTGTGCGGCTCCAACCAGTAATTTTCAATTCCAGATGAATGGTTTCTTCTTTA
>NZ_JASLCN010000118.1 GCF_030151805.1 Fluviicola sp. | reverse complement strand
ATGCAGTAGTCAATTGTAATTCGCGACCTCCGTTTCCGGTTCCGTCCAAACGCGTGATGCGCGGAGTAATTCCGTAAGAAGCAAAATGCATCGTACCCATTGCCTCAGGTACCGGATCGTGAGGAATCATTTCCAGCACTTTCACCTCACCGATGGCGGCTTTACGACTTCCTAAAAACGGTTTTTTCTGGCCATCCAATGCGTTCGGATCTGTCGGGTCATACGTTTTGAAGTTATTATGTGCGTACGATATCGCCATGTAATAATAGCGCTTAAAATTCACCAAACGTCTGTCACCGGAAGCAAACAAATCTTCCGTAACACGGAACGTATGCTTGATTCCCAAATCTGCTCCTTTGACCTTTTCAATCGGAAAGGAAGCCTGCAGGTGCTCATCAAACTCGAAGTTCACCAAACGCTTCACGCCGTCTTTCACGTCAACCTGTGCAACCAATCTTGCTTTCGTAGCATCATCCAGGTCGGAAACGCTCACATTTGGTTTATTGAGCTGATAAATCAGGTATCCCTGAAAACGATAGTGTTTATCTACATTCGGATCGGAAGAAACAAGAAAAGGATCAAACTCTTTGTAATCTTCGTGTTGGTTATTGGATGCAGAATTGTTCGACAAATAGAGGATTAACTCATTTTTCAACTCCTGTCCTGTTAAATCCGGGGCATGAGGACCTTCCAATACACGGAAACAATTTTCGAACAAGGCCTGCGCTTTGTCATCCGCCAGTCTCAACGACCGAACGGATTGAAAAGGATCTCCACCGGCAGCTCTTGCCCAAACCATTCCAACCGTGATATTATTGACTGCTCCCGGCTTCAGAATAAATGGTCCGGCAGATTGCAGAAAACGTCTGTCGTAAGGTAAATTATTCGCTGTCTGTTCTGTCCAGACAGGCTGCGGAACGCCACCTGTTCCCCATCCGAGCGGATCCGTATCATCCGGAAACATAAAATCGCAAGGGACGTTCGGGTTGACGGTCGGATCGGAAATGTGTCCGTTTCCACCGTAATAAAACGGTGTATTGTCCTTCCATCTTCCTCTTAAAAAGCAATAATAATCTGCTGCGGTTGTCGGGTCGGTTTGATTCGGATTCAAGCCTCCTCCTGAATTGACATAATACAAAAAGCGTCTCATTCCGTAACGCTCATTGTCTATGATTCCGTCACCATATCCGATTCCGTTCAATGCTTCTCCTGATCCGATTCCATAGGCATTATCCAATAAATCATTGTCCTGATACGGCCCTTCAAAAAAGTCCACCCCGGCTGCCGGCGGATTTGCTCCGTAACCGTAATATCCCTGGTTATCGCCGTCCATGGCATCTCCGTTATAGAAATATCCCAAACCGCGGTTTACATCGCATCCTACGTAATCGTCGAACGGATCTCCAAGCGCCCCGTCCACAAAAATCCCAAAATAGGTATTGAATAAGGTTTGTGTTCCGCGGTTAATCAATTCATAATTGTAGAATGTCATATTATTAATCTCATCGTTGGTAGCAAAAGCGAAAGCCTGTGCACGAATTTCCATCCCGATCGGTTCTCCACCGGATTCCGTGTGGATGTTTCCTTTGTCGTTCATCACCCACCACATATTGTAATCTCCGTAAAGAGAAACCCTCCGATCCGTTTTACAATCTTTGGTTCCGTTGATATCATACCACGGATAATCTCCTTCTTCCCATTCGTAATTTCCGTCCTCATCCCTGTCGAAGAAGGGTGCTAGGTTATAATCCTGTCCTTTTGACAGATCTCCGTGAGCCGGCCAGTTTTTGATAAAATCAGGGATTTTGTAATTCGGGAAATTGGCTTGTTGTAAACTGGTTCCGTTTTGCTGATCTAAAACACCTGCATTGTACCAGGCATCAAACTGTTTCACCAGATCTTTACCCGTTACAAAATGATTGTCGTATTTCAAACATTCACTCGGATCAATTTCTGCTGAAGTATTGGTCAACGGGCCTGTCCAGTAATCCTGACCTGCACGGTAGCGCAAAGCCGCCAATTTCAACTGACCGTTTACGTCTGTCCCTCCCAACCACAGTGCCGATGTGAAAAAGCACATGATTTTGGAATTTTTAGGAATCTCATATTGCGACAGGTTTTGACCGGGAATCTGCCATAGATTTCCAGCTGTATGGACCATTGCACGCACATTATTGTATTCCAAATAAGTCGTTTTATTTGCAGGCGCACAATTTGCCGCTTTTGCCTGAATCGTCTTTTTTATTTTTTCTTCATCGCGATAACTCTGGGAATAGAGGTTGTTAAAGCATAGAAAAAAACAGAAAATTACTGATAACCGCATTTCTTTCATAAATAGTTGCGAGTGAAGATACTCAAAATTACAGAGCTACAAAAAAGCATAGGACAAGGGAAATAACGATCCTTGTCCTATGCTCATCTAACCGACTATGGGTACCTATTTGATGTAGCTGTAGCAGTAAGCTACTCCGGAAGGTAACGAAAACTAACTTACCTAAAACTAACCTATTATGAAACAACACCTTCCGGATGTAAATGGTTTTATCCTCTAATACCAGATCTTTTTTGTTTTTCTGATAGTACAAAAGTAGGCCACGGAAAGCGTTCCTGAAATACCCGAAAAGGTTGTTTTTAAGTACTTGTCAAAGGGTAAGATCACTCACGAAAATAGTCAGTTGAATAGAAATTAAAACAGCACACAACAACCTGAATACCTTTATTTTAACATTCATTCCCGGTAACAAACCTGTTTTTTACCTATTTTTGATTTATGAAGTACTTGTTCAGCATAGATGATTCTTCTCAGGATGCTCAGGCATTGTTGACCTATCTTCGTTCTCTAAAGTTTGTCAAAGAAGAAGGTTTGGATCAGGAACTAACAGATGAGCATTTATTACTATTAAACGAACGAAAAGCAAGTTATCTGAGTGGGAAAAGTGAAACATTTTCTATAGATGAAATTGAATCTTTTGTCCGTAGCAAATCCAAATGAAATTAATCGTTACCATAGAAGCAAGACAAGACATTGTTGATGCTTATGATTGGTATGAAGAACAAAAGCAAGGATTGGGCGAACAATTCTTAAAGCAGTTCAGAACTACTTGTAACGATATTTTGATTGCACCAACCGGATATCAACATTTCCATCATTACCGGCAAATTCCCTTATATTTGTTTCCCTATGTGATTCTGTATGAAATCATTGAAGAAAACATTGTGGTATTTGCGGTTTTTAACACTTATCAACATCCACGAAAAAAGAAGCGCTAGATAGCCATTATCTCTTCCAGGAAACCACTTTTTCGAAATCGATCAACAGCTGATAAATGGCATTGAACTTATTAAAGCTCAATTCATCATACGTATCGTACACATCGTGGTAATGCTTATTGGGCCCCATGGTGTACATGAAAAATGCCGGAACTCCTTTTTGCGTGAAGAAATAATGATCCGAATTTGCTGCTGCTCCCCTAGAGCCGATTTTTGGTAAAAACTGCTGTTTTTCGTTGATGGATTTCAGCACTTCGAATTGTTCCGGGAACAATGTTGCATTGACAACCGTAGCTCCTTCTTCTCCGCTTCCCATAATGTCCAGATTGAACAGGAATTGGATATTTGGAAGCGGGAAAATCGGGTTTTCGGTATAGTACTTACTTCCCAGCAAGCCCACTTCTTCACCCGCAAATGCGATAAACACCACATTTACATTGGAAGGGTTTTTCACGTAATAACGGGCCATTTCCAACAAAAGAGCTGTTCCCGATGCATTGTCATTTCCACCCGGAAAATAGGCTTCCTGCCCCATTTGTCCCAAATGGTCATAATGCGCGCTGAATACAAAGTATTTTTTCGATTTCTTGATTGCCGGAACATACGCAATCACGTTTCTTGCCGTATGATTGATCGTTTTTGCATCGACTTTGATCTGAAAATTCCATTCATCTTCCGAACAATCGAACGCACTGGATTGTACCTGGATTACCGGAAAACGGCTTTGTTCCTGGCTGACACTCCACGTAAACTTCGTGTCGAAGATTTCAATAATCGGCATGGAAGAACCCAAACTTTTAGCCAATTCCTTCGCTATTTTCAAGGTGTCACCTTTCCATAAACCAAACTGAAAGGCAAAGGCAACCGAAGTTTTCGAGCGATTCATCGCTCCCTGGCTGATTTTGTTCTTGATTTTCTTTCCGTTGAACAAATCTTCCGTCAACACTTTATAGACTTTCAAACTATCCGCATAATACATCGGGCAGGAAGGATCTACGACAAATTCTTTTCCGGGAATCAACTGCTTTCCGTTTACGGCACAGATCATCCTGTTCGAAAAGGTATTCACTTTAAACTGAAAGGGTTGAAACGGTGTGTTATTAAAAAACTGGCAGCCCATTTTTTTGAATTCTGCTGCAAGAAATTCTGCTGCAATCGAATCTCCGCCATTGACGTAACCACGACCATGAAATTCCGGAGAACACAATTTTTGAGCGGTTAAACGACCTTGTTCTACCTGGGCAAAACCAAGCAGCGGAAGAAATAGTAGTAAGGAAAGAAATTTATGCATATTTACGTTCTACTTTTTGAATCAGTTCGATGGCCAACTGGCTGTCAACATCCCACTGGTATTTTGTGGCATAACTACTCACCAAAGATCTTGCCGCTTCTTTCGTTTGAATTCCTTCCAACTGTTCGATCAACTGGTTGAACTCATCATTCGATCCGTTGAACAATTCCTGGATGATCTGTAAACGCTCATTAAATCCAAAAGCTCCTTTGAGTGTTTCCAGGCGAACGGTCATCAGACGTGCAGCTAAGGTTCCGTCGTTGGAATTCAATTTCCCGTAAATCGGGTGCAAAGATCCAAGGTTTTCAACCGGCTTTTCAAAAACGGGTTCTGCTACAGGCTCGGGTTTGGTTTCCTGAACGATGATCGGTTCCGGAATTTCGATCACTTCGATTTCCTCTTCTGATGATTCTTCTTCGATCAATTCGAAAGCCAGTTCATCTTCTATCTCCTCTTCTTCAGTCATCCCGAATAAATCAAAAGAAGGCTCTTCCTCAACTACCGGTTCGATGTGAACTTCTTCTACTTCCAGTTCCACAACCGGTTCTTCTTTTTCAAATAAAGTTTCCGAAATAGCCTGCTCAGAAACAGAAACCGGATTGCCGTAAACTTTCGTTTCATATGCTTTATAGCGTAAAACAATCGCTCGCTCATTCAATTGATTCGTTGCTGCAGCAAAAGCTTCCAATTCGCCCAGAGTCGCTTCTCCCGACTTGATTTTCACTAATATCGCTGCAATTTCTTCGATTAATGCGTGCATTTCCATATTTTCAGTATTTCGGAATTTTTCAACATTTGATAAAACTTGTACACTTCGTCTGGTTTTAGACCCGGGAAATAACAATTTTTGCAGTATAAAATTACAATTCGGAAAAGACAATTCTTTTTGATTTTTGAATAGTTGTCTAAAACGAATTGTTGATAACCTTAAAAAATGATGTTTTTAGAGCAAATCCCTTCTGAGGCGAGACAAAACGGTTGGATTGAAGTTGTTTGCGGTTCGATGTTTTCCGGAAAAACGGAAGAATTGATCCGTCGTTTAAAACGTGTCGAATTTGCTCAACAAAAACTGCTTTTGTTCAAACCTGCTATCGACGATCGTTATCACGAGGAACAA
>NZ_JASLCN010000079.1 GCF_030151805.1 Fluviicola sp. | reverse complement strand
TTATTACAAATGAAAGCTGTGACGGAAATGACGGATCAATTACAGGAATCACTGCTACAGGATCCGGGACTTTAACGTACAGCTGGAATTTAGCTGTAAGCCCGACAATTGATCACAACAATATTCCGAGTGGTACTTATGGTCTTTTGGTTTCAGATGCTTTCGGTTGTAATGCTGCTGCAGGACCTTTTTCGGTTGGTGGAGCTACTCCGATGAGTTTGAATCAGAGCGGATTGGTTATTACGCCAACCACTTGTACAGGAAGTACCGGAGCTATTAATGGTTTAGTGGTAGTTGGAGGAATCAATCCGGTAGTTTCATGGTCGAACGGGCCAACTACTTTGAATATTTCAAATCTTGCAGCAACAAACTATACCATTACCGTTACGGATGATCAAAATTGCAGTATTCAGCAAACCTTTACGGTACCAACGGCTTCCGGAGTAGTCATCAATACGAATAATGCCATTGTTTCGAATGACAATTGTGGTGTCGGATCAGGATCAATTACGGGTGTTACCGTTTCCGGCGGAACAACTCCTTACGTTTATTCGTGGAACGGATCTGCTTCGTTGAATACACTCGACATTTCCAACCTGGCAACCGGAAATTACACATTGATTGTAACGGATAACGGAGGTTGTAAAGACACAACCATGTTGTTTGTTGGAGTTGTTCCTCCATCAACAATTGATCAAACGAATGCGGTTGTGACCAATGAAAATTGCATGGGGAATAACGGTACAATCAATGGAATTCAGATTTCCGGAAATGGTCCGTATACTTATTCATGGTCAGGAACTGCGTTGACTTCGTTGAATTTAGCGAACCTGGATGCGGGAACGTATGTATTGACCATTACGGACGTCAACGGATGTACAACGACCGGAACACCAATTGTTGTTGGAACAAATCCTTCTCCGAGTGCCAATTTCACGATTGCAAGTACTCCGGCTTCTCCGGGAGAGACAATTGTCTTTACAGATGCAAGTACAGGAGGTACTATTCAGAATTACAACTGGTATATCACAGGGGTAGGACCCAATGGGAGCGGATCTTCAACAACGTTCAGTTCCGAGGTTGAAGGAGATTACAACATGACTTTAGTCATTGAATCGGTTGACGGATGTATTGATTCCATTACAAAAGGATTCCAGATTTTCGGAGAATTGAAGATTCCGAATATTGTGACAGCAAACGGAGATCATACCAATGATGAGTTTTACATTACCAATCTGAAACCAAATTCCAGGTTGGTAATCCAGAATCGTTGGGGAAATGTGGTGTTTGAATCCGGGAACTATAAAAATGATTGGGGAGGTATTGATATGACAGGAGTAAAACTCGATGATGGCGTATATTTCTACCAATTAATAACTGCGGACGGTAAAATGTGGCAGGGAAATGTGCATTTGCTCATTGATTAAAGAAGTTCCTTTTTGCTTCGTTATATTTACCGATTGTTAACTAGTAAATGCAACCTGGTACGCTTCACATAGAACCCAAAACAGTATTGGCATCCTGGATTCAGGATGTGAAGGAAAATCGTTTTAGTTCGGTTCAGGTTGCGCATTTCGGTCCTTTGAACCAGGATTTGATCAACAGTTTTACCTTGAGCATTGAGGAGTTCATGATCTCAGCCGGGGATAAAAAAACGTTGGTTAAACGTGTTTTTTCCATTTTAATCGAAGGACTTCAGAACATTCTGATCCACGGAAAGAAATGGGACAACGAACAACAGGCATTGATCATTCTGGCTTATAATGAAAACACTTACCGGATTGCATTGGGAAATCTGACTGAACTTTCGGAAAGGGAAAAATTAACGTCTTATTTGGATCGCCTCAATGCGATGGGAGAAGAAGAAGTCAAAGCGTTCTACCTGGAAACTCTTAATAACGGATTAATCTCTGACAAGGGCGGAGCCGGATTGGGATTTATTACGATGAGAATGAAGTCGAAATCCACACTGAATTACCAGTTCGTACCCGTGAATGACGATTTAATGTTGTTTACAATTTCAACAGATGTAGACAGAGTACAAGCCTAAAGATGTCATTTTTTGTAGCGTATCATCCTGCTTATATTCATTCCGTTCCGAGCAATCATCGGTTTCCAATGGAGAAATACGGATTGATTTACCAACAATTGCAATACGAAGGGATTTTGGATCCGGAAGCATTTTTAACTCCTGGTTCCATTGATTTGAAATACGTGAAGCAAGTTCATTCATCTTCTTACCTGGAAAAATTATTGAGTCTGAATTGTTCACCAAGAGAACAACGGGTGAGTGGCTTTGTTCACAATGAAGATCTGATAGATCGTGAATTGAGAATCATGGAAGGAACCCGCATGTGTGCAGAAGCAGTTATTCATGGAGGCGTTGCATTGAACATTGCAGGAGGAACACATCATGCATTTTCCGATAGAGGAGAAGGTTTCTGCTTACTCAATGATCAGGCGATTGCTGCAAAATGGCTTCTGGACCAGGGGTTGTTTCACCGCATTTTAATTGTTGACCTGGATGTTCACCAGGGAAACGGAACTGCAGAGATTTTTGCAGACGTACCTGAAGTGTTCACTTTCAGCATGCATGGTGGAGCGAATTACCCGATACACAAGGAAAAATCCGATAAAGATGTGGACCTGGAAACGTTCACAGACGACAAGACTTATCTGAGCCGGCTAAAAACCGAATTGTCACAGGTTCTGGATGAATTTAATCCGGATTTTATGTTCTATCAGTGCGGAGTAGATATTCTTGAATCAGATAAATTGGGGAAACTAAAAGTGACACAGCATGGAATCCGTTTGCGGGATGAATTTGTCCTGAATAGTGCAAAACAGAGAAACATTCCGTTGGTATGCAGCATGGGCGGCGGATACAGTAAAGAAGTCCGCGACATTGTGAATGCACATATGCATGTATTTCGATTGAGTCATCAATTGTTTTCTAAGTAATGTTCAAATGTTTTCTTTGATCAAACAACTTATTGATTCTCCATTTCTATTTGGATTCTTCATTCTCAGTTCCTTAAATAGATTAAAAGCAAAATTTTTATAAACAATTCTTGCTTATTTGTTTTCTAATTTTACCTTTGTATAGAATTAGTCTAAATAAAGATGGTTAAAAAAGAAGTTTCCACACAGCAAACGATTTTACCTCTATTCGCATGCTCCAATTGTTCTTGTGACAAGAAGAAAGATTGTTGTAAGAAATACAAACGCAAGGGATATCACTGTAAAAAGTGTCCAAAACTTTAGTTTTACTCTGGCATTCCTTATTTTTGGAGCATGTTTCGAAAACTTGCTTTTCCTTTGATTTTTTTGATTGCTTTTTGGGGAAATTGCCAGGATTCCACACAGTATTCATTCGGAGCAGATCTCAATTACCATCCACAAGATTTCTTTTTTCACGTTCGCGGTCAAATCAGCAGGAAAAACCTCGTTCAGGATGCATTTGCGGGGTTTGGAATCAATAAAACCATTTTTCAGGGACAATTCAGACCGAGTATCGGGTATGACATCGGATATAATTTCCGGTTAGCAGGCTGGTTTTCGATTAAACCGTATTTCCGGTTGGCATACTCCAATTTAAATAGCAAAGTTCCGGTGAAGCATCCGTTTATTCACACTACGGAAGGCTTTTTTGCAGCTGCTTTCATCTTTGGAAAGCAAAACAAAGTGGCGCTGAATGCAGGAATTGGTCCGGCTTTGGAATGGAAATACGATGCTTATTCGCAGAAAAGAAACCACTTTTTTATGTGGAATTATTTTGTTGGACTAACTTACTATTATGAGCTATAGACTTTCGATCCTGTTTTTGTCTCTTGTTTTTCTTTCCTGCAAAAAAGGAAAGGATCGTTATCCC
>NZ_JASLCN010000073.1 GCF_030151805.1 Fluviicola sp. | reverse complement strand
CAAGTTTGAATTAATTCAAAGAAAATCTGAATAAAAGAAAAGACGCTTTCGGGCGTCTTTTTTTGTTGTTTGAAACGAACTTTTTTCTTAGCTTATATAAGAAAGTAACTGTTCGTATATGAATTCATCAGCTTATTTTCATTTGACGACTTGTCTTCATGACAGCCGGACCTCCCGTAGAATGATTGTTTACAATGCTCGCGAAAGACGCTTTAACGGAACACTTCCTTATCCGGATGTTTATTACATGAATGTAGAAGAAGAATATTTAGTGGCAAAGGAAGTTTTTGATCTGGCTAAAGAGTTGGATTTCGAATTGGCGGCCTTGAATGTTTGCCGGGATCACATGCATTTGTTGGTGTATTGTAGCAAGGATGAGGTTCCGAAGATGATGCATCGCATAAAGGGGAGAACGGCCCGTGTGTGTAACGCGCATCGCGCGTCCAAGGGGATTAATCCCCTTGACGCCACACGTGGTATGTACGATCCCCGGAAATTGAAAGATAAATCTATTCCTTTCTGGACACAGAAATACCATTGCAAACGGGTTCGAAGTACGGATCAATTATCGAACACCCTGAAATATATCCGAAACAATCGGAAGAAGCATGGTCTACCATTCAATCATGCGCTACAGGAATTGATAGATAAAAACCATCAATTGCTTCTCCGGATTTGCTTGTAAATTTGAGATAACTCGGAATTTTTATGTTCCATGTAGTCGAAATACCGATCAAAATGCTGTTTCAAAATTTGTTCGATCTCTTTCACCAAATGTTCCATGCTGTGAGATGAGGAAGTCACCAGGTTCTCTAAGATCAAATCCAACTGAGCCACTTTCAATGCAAATCTTGAAAAAGCACCACGAAACTCTTTGATGTTCGACCAGGAGTTGTGATTTTCTACGCAAACGGCTTCGATAGCCTTGTAGTTTTCTAACTGATTAATAGTTGCGCTGTTCATTAGTGACAGAGTTTTGAGTTTGTTTTATATATGAAGGAACGCATTAAAATTTCGAAAGTTGTAATGTAAACTCTTAAAAAATCTTAACGGTAGCGACTATCGAGCCATCGGTTGTTTTGGACATTGATTAAAGCACTTCAAACGATTCGCTGAGTAAAACCCCGGCTTCGTCAACCACTGTTACTTTATGCGGACCTTTTTCTGGTTGAACCGAAATCTGATGAATTTCCGACGTACTTCCTACAAATTCGTCGTCGATGTGCCAGTACAAAATGCTGTTTCTGCGTGTATGAGCAATTTCGAAAATAACCTTTCCCCTCAAACCATTTAATTCTCTTGGAATGTAAATCTTGGTTTGTCGTTTCGGATAAATGAAGCTCATAATACTTTCCGGCCTGTTGGCTGTGCATTTCGGATCAAAAGGCGGAACCGAATGATAGTTCGGGTTTTGCTGAACATAGTATTTTTCCATGCTTGGAGGAAGAATAAACCAGGATTTGTGTTTTATCGAACTGCTGTTTTCACAATCCGCATTTACCCGGAATGTTTCATTTTGATTTAAGTGAACCAGCTGGTGATAACTGCAATTTTTACTGATTAAAGTACTGGTTGGAATGTATTCGAAGTGCGTGTGCTCACAATAGCGATTGGAAATTTGACCACTTTCATTGCAGATTTCTGTTCGGGTCATTTCTGCTAAGGGCTTTGAAAACCATTTTTGAGGTGCTTCCAGGTTTCTGAATATGGAAAACAAAAGTGGTGCAGCTGCTTTCACTCCGGTAAGTCCGGGTCTGCCTTCACCATTTGCATTTCCAACCCAAACGGAAACCACGTATTTGGGAGTGACACCAACTGCCCATGCATCTCTGAAACCAAAACTGGTACCTGTTTTCCATGCGATTTTTTGAGAAGATTCAAATGCGCGCCAATTGTTTTCTTCATCCGGTCTGTTGACATCAATTAAGGCTTCAAATGTGGCATAAACAGAAGCTTTGTCTAAAAGTTGTTTGGGAGCTTCTTCGCTTTTTTGAGATAAATAATGCAGCTTCAGGTTATCCGGACTGTTTAAATGCTGAGCCAACGAATTGTAACAGGCATTCACTTCCCACATACTCGCTTCAGCGCCGCCGAGAACCAGAGACAAGCCATAATGACTCGATTGTTTGTTCATGTGCCGGAATCCGAATTGTTTCAAATCATTGTGAAATTTGGCCTGACCATATTCGCGTAAGAGAAAAACCATCGGAATGTTTAAACTTTTTGATAAGGCCTTGTTTGCCGGAAGCGCACCTGAAAATTGTCGATTGAAATTATTTGGTGCGAAAGTCCCGAAACGTGAGGGGAAATCACATAAAAGCTGTTTCGGAGTAATGATTCCAGCGTGCAGGGATTTCGCATAAAGCAAGGGTTTTAGAATACTTCCGGTACTTCTGGCAGCCTGAATGCAATCCACATCAAAAGCGTGATCGTCGTCCGTGTGATTCAGATTTCCTTTGTACGCAACAACTTCGCCTGTTTCTACGGAAGTGACCAAAACGGCTGCGTTGTATATACCCAATTCGTTCATGCGCAAGGCATATTGTTCCGTTTCGTTGTTGACCATTGTTTGAATTTCCTCATTCAGAGTCGACCGGATCAATTGCCCTTTTTGTCCGCGCAGAATGCAACGTTGCAAAAGGTGAGGAGCTTCCTGAGGAAGAGCCAATGGTTTGTCGGGCAATGGTTCTTCCAATGCAAGGAAGTAATCCAACTTTTCAATTTCACCGTCGTCGTAAAGCATTTTTAGCAGCCGGTTGCGTTTTTTGAGGAGGCTTTGATGGTTTTTCCCCGGATAAATTAATCCGGGAGCGTTCGGAAGAACAGCCAAAGTGGCACTTTCAGCCCAGCTTAAACTTTCAGGAGCGCGACCGAAATACCGCCAGGATGCTGCGTCGATTCCCACAACGTTATTTCCGAACGGAGCATTTGCAGTGTAAAGATTCAGAATTTCGTCTTTCGAATAACTCAATTCCAGGCGGGTTGCAAGAATAATTTCAAGTGCTTTTTCGGAATACGTTCTCGGAGGATTTTTCCGCATCAAACGAATAACCTGTTGTGTGATGGTGCTTCCGCCACTGACGATTTTTCCCCGGGAAACATTTTGGTAAAATGCCCGGCAAATGCCTTTTGCACTTACTCCGGGATGATAGTAAAAGTTTTTGTCTTCGAAGGTGGTCAGGCAAAGTGCAATTTTTCGGGGAGTTTTGTTACTTGGTGGAAAACGCCATTGTCCGTCTTTTGCGATGTGTGCACCCAATAATTTGCCATTTTTTCCGACGAGTACAGTCGAATACGAATCATTGAAAAGCACAGATGGAAGTGCCTGAATGTACCAGATCAGGAAAGAATAGAAACAAACACGCTTGATGAATCGTTTTTTCCATCGGTATTGTTCTCTCCACCAAAAAAGCTTCTCTTTCATCGTTTTTTTACTGAAAGTAAAGTGGAAAAATGGAAAGTGAGAAGTCACTTTATTATTCGAAGTGGTTCTGATGAAAACTGTTTCTGTTTTTTGATTAAATGAGTTAGTAATTCTCGTCTAATGTGTTTTGACAGTATTAGGATTTCAATATTAACCGTCTCGGTTTACAATATAGTTTTTTTGTTCGCGGATTTTTAAAAAAGATGTCAAGGCAAGAATTTTCAAAGAAAGAGCAGAACTATTTAATGCAAACTCCTGCATTTCACCCGACAAAACCAACCACCTTAAGAATTCAAGCATCAAATTGTTATCCCGATAGCTATTGTTTTTCAGGTTTCGCTCCCTTTTAATACCAAAACACCCCAAAGAATTACCAAATAGTTCTGATAGAACAGACTATTTCACGCTTTTTAGTAATTTCAGCATCCTAAAGATCCACGCGACTCAATGAGCAAATACTGCATTTTCTGTTTCTTATTCTGCCTGATTTCAGGAACTTCTGCTTTTGGTCAGCTGGCTAGTTTTCGCAACTTTTCAGTTGAGAATGGTTTGGGACAATCGCAGGTGTATAGCGTGATTCAGGATCACAAAGGATATTTGTGGTTCGGAACGCGTGGTGGTGGATTATCCCGCTTTGACGGTCAGAATTTTGAGTCATTTACCGACCGGAAAGGATTGGTAAACAATTACATCTATTCATTGATCGAAGACGAGAAACACCGGATCTGGATCGGAACCAACGACGGACTTTCCTCGTACAATGGTCAGAAAATCCTTACCTACAAGCATCCCAAATACACGAATCATTTTGCTGTTTTCAGTCTGACATTAGACCAAAAACAAGCATTGTGGCTGGCAACAAATCACGGAGTCTTTAAAGTCAAAGGAGATTCGTTGCTTTGTATGAACCGCTACCTGGGAATGAAAGATGGAACGGTGAATGCCATTTTTTGTGATTCGAAAGGAATTTTGTGGATGGGAACAGGAACCGGGCTTTATTCTTCGGAACAAAAAGACGGGAAACGAATTCTGACCAATCACGGGGCAAAGGCACGCGTTATGCGCAATGCAATTACGTGTCTGAAGGAAGATAAGAACGGATTTATCTGGATCGGGACTTATGGCGATGGAGCGTATGTTCATAACCGCAAAGATTATTACCGGATTGACCTGAAACGGGAATTGTACAAGCAAACAGTCTTTGATTTGTTTTTTGACGAAGCAAATGTGTGCTGGATTGCGACTTTAAATGCGGGGATTTTTCAATACGATCAAAAAACGAAAGAATTTACCAATTACACGGAAAAGAATGGTTTGGGAAATAATCACGTGCGTTCGATTATCAAAGATAATTGGGGCGATTTGTGGATTGGAACTTCGGGAGGAGGAGTTTCTCAGTTTGCCGGAAAATTGTTCTCTCATTATTCAGTTTCCTCGGGTTTAGGCGGAAATTTCATCTATTCGATTTTTCGGGACTCCGGTGGACGATTGTGGTTCGGAACTTCCCAAAATGGGGTCAGTGTGTACGAAAACGGAAACTTCCGGCAATTGAATGTTCAAACCGGATTTGAAGCGATAAAAGTCAAAGCGATTATCGAAGACAATGACAGCCTGATGTATTTCGGAACAGAAGGGCAGGGAATCGGAATGCTTTCTGCCGGCGGATTTACCTGGCTGGATGAAACCCGGAAATATTATGTGCGGCAGATGGCCAGGGATAAAGAAGGAACCATTTGGGTTGCGACTTCGGGTTCCGGTTTGCTTCGGATGTCGGAACAGGGAAAGCGGATTGAACGGATTTCTTTCGATGAAGGCTTGTTGCACATGCGCCTGACTTGTGTATACGTCGATTCCAGGGGCTTGATTTGGTACGGAGCGGAATCTGCCGGACTTGCCTGCTACGATCAGCAGACACATACAACGAAAATTCTGACCAAAGATTCGGGATTGAGTGCCGATGCAGTGAGAAGTATTGTCGAGGACTCGAAAGGACAAATTTGGGTTGGAACCGCAGGAGCGGGAATTAACTGCGTGAAATACGGACCGAAACTGAAAGTTGTCAAGAAGATCAGCATCGAATCGGGCATGTATTCTTCGAATGTTTACCTGATGGTTTTCGACTCGAACAAACATTTGATCGTAGGTTCGGAATCCGGGTTGGATTTATTGGATTTGAATGAAACGAATCAGATTAAAAGCATCAAGCACTACGGGAAAAGTGACGGTTTTTTAGGAGTAGAAACGTGTCAGAACAGCGTTTGGAAAGATACGGACGGAAAGATTTGGTTCGGGACAATTAACGGAGCAAGCTGTTACAATTTGTCCAATCTTCAGGTCAATAAAACAGCTCCGATCCTGAGTATTCTGGATGTTCAGTTATTCTACGAATCACTTTCCGAAACAAACTATGCGGATGTTATTTTACCGTGGAACAGCTATAAAACACTTCATTTGCCTCACGATCAGAATCATTTGAGTTTTCTGTTCAAAGGAATCAATCTGAAAAATCCGGATGGAGTGGAATATTCCTGGAAAATGAGTGGTTTTGAGAACAAGTGGTCGCCATGGACAAAGGAACAGCGGATTGTTTATTCGAATATGTCGCCGGGGAAATACACGTTTTTATTGCGTTCAAAAAATGAAGACGGCTTCATTAATCCGCAACCGGAGTGTTTTTCATTTACCATTTCTGCTCCGTTCTGGAAAACAACCTGGTTCATTTTACTGGAATGCGTTTTAGCCGGATTGTTTGTGTGGTGGATTATCTGGATTCAGACTGCGCGTATTCGGAGAAAAGCGAAACAGGCTCAGAAAGATGCGGAATTCGCACGAAATTTATTGGAATTGGAACAAAAGGCTCTGCGCTTGCAGATGAATCCGCACTTTATTTTCAATGCACTCAATTCGATTCAGGGCTTGATCGGAACGGAAAATGAAACGAAAGCACGTTATTACCTGGCGAAATTTTCGAGGTTGATGCGCCAGATCCTGGATAACTCACGGAATGCAACGATTTCATTGGAAGAAGAAATCTCGACATTGGAAAATTACCTCCTGATCGAACAATTTTGCAACGGAAATAGTTTTGAGTACGAAATCAAAGTGGATTTGGAAACCGAACTGAATTTCATTCAAATTCCCCCGATGCTCATTCAGCCGTTTGTGGAAAATGCCATCAAACACGGATTTAAATTTGATCCCGAATCGAAAAAAGTGGGGAAAATTACCTGTTGGTTTAAAGAAGAAAATGACGGCATCACCTGTATTATTCGCGATAACGGAATCGGCAGGGAAGCAGCTTTGAAAAATCAGCAAACCAGTAACGAACCGCAGCATATTTCGCGTGGATTCAACGTCACGAAAGAAAGATTGGATTTATTGAGTACAAATTCGAATACCCATAAGGTTAGAATTGTAGATTTGTACGATAACGGACAAGTGATCGGAACGGAAGTACAACTTTTTATACCCTTGTAAATGATTAGAGCAGTAATTATTGATGATATTGAGCAGGCGCGGATCACGTTCAAAAAGGATCTGGAAGTGTATGCTCCCGATATAGAAGTGGTCGGTGAAGCTTCCGGAGTAGTGGAAGGCGCAAAATTGCTGAAGAAAACATCTATTGATATTTTGTTTCTGGATATTCAGATGCAGGACGGTTCCGGCTTCGATTTACTGGATATTTTATCCGAAATTCCGTTCAAGATCATTTTCATTACAGCCAGTGATGCACACGCCATCAAAGCTTTTCGTTATGCTGCAATTGATTATCTGTTGAAGCCCGTTGATCCGGACGAATTGACGGAAGCTTTGAAGAAATTCAGAAGTCACAATCACAACGAGCAGGACAATTACCGTTTGCTGAACGAATCGTTGAAACAAAGTCATAAAGTTCAGGAACGCCTGGCGCTTCATGCGCAGGATAAAATTCACATTGTGCAGATTGCGGACATCATTCGTTGTGAAAGTAATGTGAATTACACCGAATTCTTTTTCACGAATTCAAAACGGATTGTCGTTTCCAGAACGCTGAAGGATTTCGAAGATATTTTAGGCGAATTGGGCTTTTTCAGAGTGCACCAGTCGCATTTGGTCAATACGAAAATGATCCAGGAGTTTGTGAAAGTAGAAGGCGGACATTTGATCATGTCGGACGGAAAAATGATTCCGGTTTCTACCCGCAAAAGAGCTGACGTGGTGCGGATGCTTGAACAACTTTAGTCCCATATTACCCAAGATCCGTACCAAATCAAACCCAAAATGTATAGTGGTTTACAAAGACTTTAGGAATTTGATCAGTGCTTCCCGATCGCTTTTCGGAAGGTTTTTAACGTATTGTTTTGAATTTTCAGCTTCACCACCGTGCCATAGAATGGCTTCCATCAGGCTTCGGGCTCTTCCGTCATGCAGAAAATTACTGTGTCCGTTCACAATTTCCGTCAAACCGATTCCCCAAAGCGGCGGAGTGCGCCATTCCTGTCCGTTTGCCAGCCAATCCGGGCGGTTATCCGCCAAACCGGAACCCATGTCGTGTAATAAAAGATCGGTGTAAGGGAAAATCAATTGATTGGAAACCGGGGCAAATGCAACGTTTACTCCCGTTCTGTGTTTGGGAATGTGGCAGGAAGAGCATTTTGCATCGAAGAAGATTTGTTTCCCCCGAATGATTTCAGGATCCTTGACATTTCTTCGGGCCGGAACAGCCAATGTTTTCATATAGAATGTAGCAGCATGAACCAAACTGTCGGTCAAATCAGACTGATTGTAGTAATTGATATACTGTGATTGTCCGAATGAAGACTCGACCGGAAACAGGAAATTGGTGATTCCGATATCTTCATGATACGCTGCGGCAACCTGCTGTAAAATACTTGGATTATTGGCTTTCCAACCAAAACGCCCCAATGTTTTTCTGTTTTCCTTGATGTTCCACACGTAATTTGCGCGCCCTGAAATACCGTCACCATCCGCATCATTCACATCCTGGAATGAAAGAATGGTGGATTCCGGAATTGCTTCCAGTAAACCCATTCCAAAAACAGGCGGAGCCATTCGCGGCGACATCATCATTCCGGGAACCGTTCCCGCATACATGTTCTGCAGGGTAAAGATCGGCATACGCAGTTCGTAGCTTTCTCCGTCGGCAAAGGTTTCGGTAATGTACTGATAGTTTACATCAATCGTTGCTTCGGGAACACTTCCGAAAATGGCTCTTGTTTGTAACTGACCACCGTAAAGCGGAACCGGAAGCGGTCCTCCGTGTTCGTTTTGCCCGGCGATGCTCAAACGGATCAGCAAAGGCATCAGGTTTTGATTGGAACCTTCGCCTGGAGCTTTTCCTCTTCCGTCATTGATATGACAGGAAAAACAGGAAACATTGTTGAAGACGGGACCCAGCCCCTGGTTTTTAGGGGCCGGGGCGCTGACAAAAGTTGCTCCAAAAGCCACATCACCTATTTCATGCATTTTATCCTGCCACTCCGTAAGTCCGAAGAAAGGCTGACCGTATGCACCAACTCCCGTAATAAATACTGTTTGGGTTCCACCTCCATACCAATCCTGATCTTCTACTTGTGAGATCTCGGGTTTTCTGCAGGAAGACAGAATGACGGTTGTAATCAGAATGAAAGTGACTGACTTTTTGTGATTCATGTTATAAATTAATCTGTAACGTATTGTTGAACAAACGGAAGTAATTCACCTTCCAAAGTGCTTTTCAAATCATTGATTGCATCAATGGCATTTTGAACCAAAGTTGCTTGTGACGAAATCGCAGTTCCGAATGGATCAGTAATTGCCTGCAGTTTTGTAATGGCGTTATTGATCTTTGTTTTAATGGTATTATCTAAAGCCAGATTATGCTCTCTTACCAAATCTTCCAACCCTTTCCCGTCAGAAGCGTATTTTCCTAAGTAAATGTTTTCGATACTTCGGATGTTGTCTGTGAAGTCTTTGATGGAGTTTTGAGAATACGGAGATTCTTCCAGGCTGGGGTCCTGCATGGTGAACGGCTCACTGATTTTTCCGTTTGCAACTTCATCACAAATTCCTGCAATTCCGTTCACCAATTCTTCAAAAGCAGATTTCATTGTTGGATAGAATGTATTGGAAGATCCCGGAGCTGAAAATGATGCATAGTAAGAAGCTGATGCACTTGTATTCCATCCGATCACCAAATCAGAAGTCAGTTTTTTGACGTTTTTAGTCAACGCTTTCAGGTATTCTTTCTCACGGGCTGTGAAATCACTGAATGATTTTGTTCCGTTTGTTCCCCACAGCAAATATTCAATCGGGTGGAAACCTTTTAAAGCGTCATCCAACGCATCAATGTTTGCATCTACAGAGAAATCCGTAGAACTTGACAGCATATTCTCCAATGCGTTAAAATCCACCGGCCAGGTATCAATGCGCGGATCAATATCGTCTGTTGAAACCGGTCCGAATAGAAATCCTTCAGAACGTTCCCATGCAGAACGGGATGTTTTCCATAAGTCTCTGCAGTTTGCTAATCCTGCAGCTGACGGGTTTGCAATGAAATCATTTACAGCATCATATAGATTGCTGGTTTTGTTTGCAAGATCAGTATACGTTGCGGAGATTACATTTGTTCCGACTTCTGCCAGAATCGCCTTACGATCAGAAACATATTGACATGAACCGTCGTCTTTTTTTGCTTTTTTATTATAATTGGTTGCTGAAGAATCGGTACATCCTTCTTTTTTGCAGCTGGTAGTTATTGCTGTCAGCATTACTACCGAAACAACAATTGTTGAGTACTTCATATTTTGATTTTTATTATTTCCGATGTGATTTCGAGCGGATATTCTTTCAACGCTCTTTGTGCAGGTGATTTGGTCACCTGTCCGTCGAATCCGAACGCGCTTCCGTGTGTGTTGCAGAAAAATCCGCTTTTTGTTGCAACCAACGGATTGTTCGCTACGTGCGTACATTGCATTTGGAACGCTTTGTATTTGTTTCCTTCCAATTGAACAACCGCAATGTCAAAGTCCAGAGCATCATAGTTTTTCAGAAGAACCAGTTTGTTCGTTTCTGTAAAATGAGTGAGCGGAACCTGGATAAATCCTTTTTCAGGAATAACTTTGAGGGATACAAGCGGCGAACATGATTGAACCATGGTGGAAACGATCCCGATTCCTGCTATGGAAGCACATGCGAGACACGATTTTCTGATAAATTCCCTGCGATCTAAATCCATAGTTGTTTTCGTTAGAAACTGTAGCCAATTCCCAGGTTAATAAAATGCTGTTTGGTAAAATAAGGATGACCTACCGGGTATGGAGTCACAATCAGCGCAGGATTGATATTACCGGTCATGCGGTAGGTGTATTCTACCTTGATCATCACCCCGTGGATCGGATTGTAGCTTAAACCTGAAATGATGTATTGCTGATCCAATGTTTCATTGATGATTCCATTTTTAGGAAGTTTCAGGTTCATATTCAGGTATTCATACCGGGCGAAACCACGGAATACCTTCTCTCCTTTTTTTATAAATGCGTAAGAAACATCCAGGTAAGCGCCAAACATTTGCTCCGGAGTATTGTTTGCATACGCTCTGTTGATTTGTTCTGCTCCTTTAATATTCACCCAGGTTGCAAGTACTTTGACACCCAATCTTTTTCCTAAATATTGTGTATTAGCTTCAACCAGTCCGACCGGTGTTCCGAATGCGCCGGATTGAAGGTGTAAACTGTCTGCTTCGTAAGGTTTTAAACCCGAAGTTCCGCCGAAATACCCGGAAACCTGGGAACGGAAATTCCCGTGATAGTATAAAAGTGCTCCTGTTACGGCAAGTGAATTGGTCGACGCCATTCCTCCTGACATCCGGCCTTCCACGATTCCGGATCCGTTGGTAAATCCGCGGCTGTTTAAACCGGTTATCAATGCGCAGGAATAATTCAAACCGGGAATTTTGTCTGTTGAACCGTAGTATCCGACACCGATTTCACGCCATGTGGAAGGCAAAATCATGGTTTCTACGTATGGCCGATAGTTCCCGTTGAAAGTCGTAGGAAGGTGGTTTTCATTGATAATCCCGAGACGGGGAATGAATAATCCTGTTACGAGGTAATTATTTCGATTGATATTGAATTTGATAAACGCCTGTTCCAAAGAGAAACTTCCGGATGGTTTTCCTGCTTCAATCCGCGCATCTTCCAATTCCAGCTCGGTGAAGAGAGAAATCCGTTTGTTGAATTTATGCCCGATGAACAATACAACCCGGTCAACGTTAGCTACAGACTGTTTTAAAGTCAGATTTTTAGAATAGTTAAAACTTCCGTATCCTGAAAGAACTGTTGAATGATCAGAAGCTATTAGTCCGGCTGATAGTGAATCTTCTTTTGTCAATACTTGTGCATATGAACACACGGAAATGAGCGAAAAAGCTACAATTAAAATCTTAAACATTCTATTTGAAATCTGTGAAAATAAAATATGCAAAGAGACCGTTTTTCTAATGTGGCAGCAATACCTATTTCACAGTATTTGAGAGGTCTTATGATTTGTTGAGGGTAGATTCTAATCCCATTTTAATGTTATTCTAATCTCGGGAGGTTAGAATGTTTTATGCCCTGATACCCTTTTTGTGGTATTTCGCAAGACTGCTTTTTTAAGATTTTTTAAGAGATATTCCAGAATGGAAAGAGCCGGAATCAGTTTTTTGATTTCAACAGATGATTGAGAATCCATGCAGGACCGATCAATAGAAATTGCAGGTCTTTAAAGAATGAAGGTTTCTTTCCTTCTATTTTGTGTCCATAGAATTGCCCGATCCACGCCAGGGCAAAGATGATCAATGAACTGATCCAGAGCGGACCGAATTTTGCCAGGTAGAAATTCCCGATCAGGCAGAGAATTGAAAAAATCAAAATGAAAAAAGCCATTCTTAGTGATAAACGGAGGTAGAAGATCAATACCGGAATCAGCACGACAACTGCCCAGTTGATGAACAGGAATTGTTGCGTATGAAGCAATTTCTCCAACCAGACAGTGGGAATGCTCATCAATAAACCGATTACAGAGAAGAAAATTGCAGGTACACAGATGAAGTGAATCTTTTTGTTCGTCGGATTCTGATGACTGACCGAATATTCTGCAAACCAATCTTTTAAGCTTTTCATAGCCGCTTATTTGACCATAAGTTACGAAATCGGTGGTAAAATGCGTCATTGATTAGCATTTATTCTA
>NZ_JASLCN010000070.1 GCF_030151805.1 Fluviicola sp. | reverse complement strand
GCCTGCTTCAATTTCCCAAGATGATCCGGTATTTCCACAAATTGTATGCGCGTATAACACGTATCCGTTTGGTTGTAGACGATTATAAAATCAACAACCGGTTTTTTCTTGCTGACTTTCACCGTTAAAGAATCAATGTCTGTGATAAAACGTACTTCTTTACCAGTAGAAAAATAGGTATCGGGCTTCATCTCGGGCGAAATTCTCCAGGTGCGGATTGTTCGTGGATCGTCATCCGAAACTTTCATCCGGAATTCCCTGCTATTGGTACGAACAACCTGCTGTTTTTTCTGTGCAAAAGTCGGTACAGACAATACAATCATCAAGACGGTTAAAACCGGGCGCATACATTGAAAAATTAGACCGCGAAGATACCTTCTTTTCTTCTGAAATTATTGGAAAATTGGGACATCTAAGGATGAAATACCTTCAAGGCATTTTGTGTCGTCACCTCCTGTAATTGGCTCAAAGGAAGTTCCAGGATTTCCGCAATTTTTTCGGCCGTATGAACCACATAAGCACTTTCGTTTCGCTTTCCGCGGTAAGGAACCGGCGATAAATACGGTGCATCCGTTTCCAGCAACAGTTTTTCCAGGGGAATGTGTTTCAATGTTTCCGGAAGATCCGATTTTTTATACGTCACCACTCCCCCGATTCCGAAAGAAAAGCCTTTGTAATCCAGGATCTTTTGTACATCCTGTTCATTTCCGGTAAAACAATGGAAAATCCCGCGTACTCTTTCATCGTTTTCCTGATCCAATACTTCGTAAATCTCCGGGAAAGAATCACGTGCATGAATCACGATCGGAAGTCCGAGTTCTTTTGCCCATTGAATCTGGGTTCTGAAAGCCTCTTTTTGTTCGTTGATGTGGATTTTGTCCCAATACAGGTCAATCCCGATTTCCCCGATAGCAACATACGTTCTTTTGTCCAGCATCAGTCGCATCTTAGCCAAAACCAATTCCCAGTTCGTATCAACCGAACAAGGGTGCAATCCCATCATGGCAAAACAGTTTTCCGGAAATTGCTTTTCCAGAGCGTGCATTCCGTCGATAGAATCGAGATCAATATTAGGCATATACATCCGTTCAACTCCTGCTGCAATAGCCCGTTGAATCATTTCCGTACGATCTTCACCAAACTGTTCGGAGTAAAGATGTGTGTGTGTGTCGATAAACATATTTGAGATATTAGGACTTCAGGATGTTAGGACATTAAGACAAAAAAGACTTCAAGACCTTTGACACAATGCGCCATTCAGTCCCGAAGTCTTAAAATTCTGAGGTCCTAATACCGTCTCTTAACAGAATTCCTCGTAAGCAGCTGCCAAATTCTCAGCAATCATTGCTGCGGTAACTCCTTCGATATTGTGTCTTTCTAAAAAGTGAACCAATTTTCCGTCTTTGAACAAAGCCACAGATGGTGATGATGGAGGAAACGGCAAGAAATATTTACGTGCCTGTTGTGTTGCATCCGTATCAACTCCTGCAAAAACAGTTAGTAATTGATCCGGTTTTTTTCCATCCTGATCCAAAGACAATTTTACTCCCGGACGTAAATTTCCTGCTGCACATCCGCAAACAGAGTTTACTACTACAAGAGCAACGCCTGTGCTGTTTGGAATCGTTGCATCAACTTCTGATGCAGAAACAAGTTGTTGAAAGCCCACACGTGTAAGGTCTTCCTTCATTGGTTGTACAAGTTCTGGTGGGTACATAATTTTTAAATTTTATAGTACAAAGTTACTGATTCTTCTTGCTTCGGAAAAGAAATGCCGATTTCAATTTTTGCCAAATAACTTTAAAACGATTCTAAATGACGAAAAATTCAAATTTTTTCAACGAAATCGGAGTTTATCAACAAATAATTTATTTACTTTGTCCCAATTAAAAAGAAAAAGAGATGAATAGTTTTTGGTGGACACTTGGAAAAATTCTAAACGGTGCATGGTTTTATGACAACATTGGTGATATCTTTAATTATTCAGTAATCGTTCTTGGATTCTTCGGATTGTTCTATTGGTTGAATTGGCAAAACAAGTTCAACAAGCAAGCTGAAAAGGATCCGAATCAGATTAAGTAATCAGTGATTTTATATATTTAAAAGGTCTTCGTTCGGAGACCTTTTTTATTTTCTGTTGGTACGCGATGCATCCGTAATTAATCCCGCGATAGCTGTCGGGACCACACCCCGACTTAATTTTATGCCGCAAATGCGCAAATTTTCAGCTCGGCTACCGCACTCGCATTTGAACCATTTTTATAAGGTCTATTGATCTTTATGCGTGAGAGAGGCGACTGGTAAGCGCCTCCAATATTTGTGCATTTGTGGGAAAATATAATATGGTTTTCTGTTATAAGAATCGTTTGGATGCGAATAATACACATATCCCTATGTATTGCGTATCAACTTTTTCTATTTTTATATCGTTTGAGTAAAACCAGTTTCTAATCTCAATGGTTTCACTTTTTGATTCCGATAGCTATCGGAACTTTCAACTTTTGAACTTGTTTTATGCTGACATTCATTATCACTGCCGGAGGAATCGGAAAAAGAATGGGAGGATCCACTCCCAAACAATTCTTATTATTGAATGGAAAACCCCTTTTGATGCATACCATCGAACGGATTCACCACTTTGATCCGGCAGCAGAATTAATCGTGACACTTCCGGAAGCTTATCTAAAGGATTGGGAGGAAATGTGCGAAAAGTATTCCTTTCAGATCAAACACGCTGTCATTTCCGGCGGCGAGGAACGCTTTGATTCCATTAAAAATGCACTCGATCTTGCAAATGGCGAATGGATTGCAGTTCACGACGGTGTGAGGCCTTTTGTAGGGCAACACGTATTGGCGGAATTGCTCAAATCGGTAAAAACGCATCGTGCAGTGATTCCGGTAGTTCCGGTAAAAGAATCCCTACGGATGGTAGACGGAGAAAGCAGTGTTTCTGTGTCCCGAAATCAGTATCAAATCGTTCAGACACCACAAATCTTCGAAGGAAAGCTTCTGAAAAAAGCCTACGAGCAAAAGTATATCCACTCTTTCACAGACGATGCCAGCGTGGTGGAATCCATTGGGGCGCGCATTCATTTAATCTCCGGAAATGATGAAAACATTAAGATAACAAACCCGGTTGATCTGAAACTGGCTGAAATTCTGCTTCATTCTTCAAAAGACACCTACTAAATCGTTTGGGTTTTAAACAATCGTGAATTTCATTTGAATGAATCATTTCTATCGGGATGGTTTTATTAATACCTGTTTCATAAAATTCACAAATCCCCAATAAAATCTTATTAAAAAAGTGTTTTAAGCAGGAGGCTTTGATTACATGCTGAACGGAACTTTGCCAAAAGTTTTACAGTAATGAAAAAAACCTTACTCTTTATCGGGTCGGTATTAATGGGGATGAATAGCTTCTCCCAGAACCCCGGACTCGTCATCTCAGAAATCTTAGCGAATCCTTCAGGAACAGATTCTCCCTTTGAATGGATTGAATTAGTAGCAACTTCCAACATCAATTTTGCAACAACACCTTACACAGTCGTTTGTAATAACTCTGCAGCAACTGTCAACGGTTGGATCGAAGGCGGAAGTATTACCTATGCTTTCCAGATCAACACCGGAACGGTAAATGCCGGAGATGTCGTTTATGTCGGTGGTTCATCCATGGCTCCGACCGGAACCAAGATCAGAACGATCAATACCGGAACAACTGCCGGAGACGGATTCGGTGCAGCTGCAACAGGCGGAGTTGTCGGAAATGGCGGATCGAACGGAGACGGAATTGCCATTTTCAATATGGCTTCCGCAGCCATTACGAGTTCAAGTGTACCGGTAGACGCAATCTTTTACGGAACGGCGCTTGGTAGTGCGGTTTTGAACGGTGGTTCTGCTGGTTATCAACTTCCGGTCAATGATTTATATACAGGCGGAAAACTTCAGGCAAATTCATTTTTTGCAGGAGATCCGGGTGGAGACCAGTCCATTCGCGCAACGGGATTATTTAATACCCAAACCGGACTTTGGTCCTCTCAGCGCAACTGGACTGTGGGTACTCCAACTTTGGACAATCTTTCCTCCCTTAGTTTGATCAGTGCAACACCGGGAACAATTACATTCTCTGCAGTGACACAAAATTTCAACGAAAATGCAGGAACAGTGAATGTCGGACTAACGTCTGCTTCACCGAACGCTTATCCTGCAAAAGTTATTTTGAGCTACTCTGTTTATACGGATGCTACTGAAGGTGCGGATTTCACTCTATCTGAAGATACAGTAACGATTCCTGCAAGCTTTGCAGGTACACAAAACGTGGCTTTGACCATTTTAGATGATGTTTTGGCGGAAAGAACAGAAAAGGTAATCCTGAAAGTAAGATCTTTGTACAATGCAAACATCGGAACAAACAGTTTCCAGATCATCTATATCAAAGACAACGATTACCAGGTTCCGACACCAAATAACGAATTAAAATTAAACCTGCTTTCCAGTTTTTCCAATGGAGCGGAAGGAACCAACTCTGCGGAAATTGTAGCTTTTGATCCTACAACGAATAAATTATACATTGCAAACTCCATCGGTGCGAAAATGGATATCGTCAATTTTTCGAATCCGGCAGCTCCGGTTTTATTAAATTCTGTTTCCATTACACCATATGGAAACCTGAATTCGTTAACTGTTCACAACGGAGTTGTTGCAGTTGCAGTTGAAAATACGAATCCGCAACTAAACGGAAAGGTTGTTTTCTTCGACCAAAACGGAACACACATTTCAGATGTTGTTGTAGGTGCAATGCCCGACATGATTACCTTCAACAATGATTACACCAAGATTTTGGTAGCTTGCGAAGGTGAGCCAAAATCAGATTATTCCATTGACCCGGAAGGTTCCGTAGGAATCGTTGATATTACGGGCGGTTATGCAGCGCTTACTGCCGCAAACGTAACCATGGTGAACTTCCAGTCGTTCAACGGACAGGAAGCAGCTCTGCGCACTCAGGGAATCCGTATTTTCGGACCGGGAAGTTCCGCAGCTCAGGATTTCGAACCGGAGTACATTACGATCTCAGAAGACAATGCTACTGCTTACGTTTCTTTACAAGAAAACAACGCAATGGCTGTGATCAACATTGCAACAGGAACTGTGAGTGCAATTCGCCCGTTGGGAACAATGAATTATGCGAATGGAAACAACGGATTGGATGCTTCCGATCAAACTGCGGGAGTTTTCATTGGCTCCGCACCGATCAAAGGATTGTTCATGCCGGATGCTTTAGCTCATGCCTCTATTTCAGGAACGGAATACATTTTCTCGGCAAATGAGGGTGATGCCCGCGAATATACTGCAATTACGGAAGTTGCTCGTTTGTCGGCTACTTCATTGGATGCTTCGATTCCGGATCAGAATATTTTAAAACACAATCAATTCCTGGGTCGTATCAACGTAACGAATGCAAGCGGAGATACAGACGGAGACGGAGATATCGACGATATTCATGTTTTCGGAACGCGTTCATTCTCTATCTGGAATGCACAAACCGGAGCTTTGGTATTTGATTCAAAAGATTTGATTGAACAAATCACAGCAAATCATCCAACATTGAGCGGTTTGTTCAATGCAAGTAATTCTGCCGGAGCTGCTGTTGCTAAAAACCGTTCAGATGATAAAGGTCCTGAACCGGAAGGGGTTGCTACAGCCGTAATTAACGGAAACCATTACCTGTTCGTTTCTTTGGAGCGCGTTGGTGGTGTGATGATGTTTAATGTGGATGTTCCGAGTGTACCGGTTTATGTCGGATACTACAACAACCGATCTGCCGCAACGAATGGTCCGGATCGCGGTGCTGAAGGAATTATCACGATCAGCAAAGAAGATTCCCCGACAGGAAAAGAGATTGTAATCCTGGCAAATGAAGTAAGTTCTACGCTTTCCATCTTTGAGATCAATACCTGTGTGGATTTAGCCGGAGCGACCATTACAGTTCCAACAGATTCTATTTGTAACGGTAATCAGGTGATTTTAACGATTCCGGGGAATGCACAAAGCACTGTTCAATGGTTGAAAAACAACCAGGTTATTTCCGGTCAAACAGGAAATTCACTGAACGTAACGCAAGCCGGAGATTATCGTGTGTACGTTTCGAATACCACGCATGCCTGCGCAGATACGACACTTTCTGAAACAATCACTGTTTTGGCTTTACCAAATGTCGCTGCGGGATCAGATCTTGCAATCTGTATCGGAGACACCGTAAACCTGGAAGCAACAACAAACGGAACGATTTCATGGAATAACAGCGTACAGGACGGAGTGGATTTCTTCCCTGTTTCAACAATGAGTTATATCGCAACGGCAACAGATGTATACGGATGTGAGAATACCGATACGGTCACTGTAACTGTCAACACGCTTCCAACAGTAAATGCAGGAGCGAATCAAGTAGTTTGCTCGGGAACTTCTATTACGCTAACTGCTACAGGAGCTACCAATTTTGCATGGAATCAGGGTGTGACAAACGGAACTGCTTTCAATGCAACGGTAGCAGGAAACTACATCGTAACAGGAACGGATGCAAACGGTTGTACGGATAAAGATACGCTTGTTGTTACGTTATACGCTGTGCCTTCCATCAACCTGGGTGCTGACATGACGGTTTGTGCGAATAACTTTCCTGTGAACCTGAATGGTCCGGGTGGATATCCGAATTACAGCTGGAGCAACGGTGCTACTACTCAAAACACAACCGGAGCTCAGGCAGGATCTTATATCTTAACTGTTACGAACAGCAATGGCTGTCAGGATAAAGATACGGTTGTGATTATTTCCAATCCGTGTTTGGGTCTTGCAGAGAATCCTTCTCTTGAATTCTCCCTATATCCGAATCCGGCTTCCGATGTTGTTTTCGTAGAAACAAATGTTCCGAACTCAGAAGTCGTTATTTACTCCATGAACGGACAAGCGTTGTTTACGCAACGAAACTCCAATCCTGATTTCACTTTGAACCTGGCAGATTTTGCCGAAGGGGTATATTGGTTTACGGTTACTTCTTCCGAAGGAGCAGTGAATCAACGCTTAGTGATTAAGAAATAAACTACCTACATATACGCTACGAGCCCTTACTTCCGGTATCAAATCCGGAAGTAAGGGCTTTGTGTTTTCAGGTTTTTCGTTTCCCGCAATCCCATTCCAAAGAATTTCCCCCATTGGGGAGCAAGATGCGTCGCGTCTCCAACGAAAAAGAGAAATTTCAACGCGGATACTCAAGAAAATAAAACGAATGATAACTTTTCATTCCGATTACCGTATCAGAGGTTATTTTTGCAAAAACGAAACATGGAAAATCAGGATTCTACGATCCAAACGAACGTTCAAAAACCTAAACGCAAATACAAGTGGCTGCGACGTGGTTACTTCACCGTCATACATTTACTTGCTTTGTTTGCACTTGCATTGATCGGTGTTGCTTTAGCTGCCAAATTCAAATGGACCAATGACAGTGGAAATGTGGATTTGAACAGCCGCTACTTTTCACAAATGGCCGACAAATACAACCAGGGATTTCAAACAGATAGTCTGACTTTTGCCAAACAGGAACGGCAGATGTATCAGAATGTCGGGCTTTTGGCAAAATATTACCCGCATAACGCTAAAATGATCCTTGATGCTTTCGAGTATTCCGGAGATGTTACAGTTGCACTGCGCATGCTGGACGCTGCCAATTTGCGCATGAAAAATCACAAGGGATATCAGCGGGAATTGCACCGCATTGAAAAACAAGCCGAAGAAGCTTCGCTTTCTATTTATCCCTGGGCAAATTACAAAGAATGGAAAGAATTCTGCAATGTTGTCAAATCCGACCGTGCTGCCATTGATTCCGTTTCCCGCATTACCGGTGTTGAGTCGCGTTTGATCGTGATGTGTCTTGTTGGCGAACAGATCCGCATGTTTAATTCTTCCCGCGAACAATTCAAAAAGTATGTCGTTCCTTACAACCGATTGATTTTGACTACCAACAGAGGATACGGAGTTACGGGAATTCTTCAGAATACTGCGTTGAAAATCGAACGGAATCTCTATGAAAAATGGAGTCCTTTTTATCCCGGAGATTACTACCAGAGATGTTTGAACGTAAAGGATTCTTTCCCGGAATTGGTGAATGATACGATTGAAGCACATAAACATCTGACTATTCAGCGTTTGATGAAAGGCGGCGACCATTTCTATTCCTATTTGTATACAGCGTTTTTCCTGCGTCAGTTCCAGGCTCATTGGGAAAAAGAAGGTTATACGTTGGCTTACAGACCTGAGATTCTGGGTACGCTTTACAACCTGGGTTTCCAGAAAAGCAAACCGAAGAAAAATCCGGCTGTGGGAGGATCGACTTTCAAGGTTGGCGACAAAGAATATACTTTCGGTGGTTTGTGTTACGAGTTTTATTACAGCGGGGAGTTGATGAATTTATTTCCGCTCACCAGCAGGCCGTTTATCCCAACCAAAGAACTGGAACGAACCATTGTTTTCCCGGAAAAGAAGGAAGAAGTACCAACCGTTGCAGGATAGCTTGTGTTTTAAGGTTCGATGAAAATGGTTGGTATTCTGTTCGTAATATTACGTTCGGTGTTTTGTTTGTAAATTCAGTAAAATCGGCACTTTTCCCCAAATTCAACGGACGTAATTCCGCAATATTACGTCCGGGTTTTATAGAATTCAGGGCTGTTAATTTAAACCCCTGAATTCACAGATTAATAATCTCATTGATCGTAATAGCCACCAAAATCGTATTGAACAAAAACGAAACCAACGAATGCGCCAGTGTCAATCGCCTGATTCCTTTCGTTTTGGTCGTCACATCCGAAACCTGAAAAGTCATTCCGATCGTGAAAGAATAATACGCAAAATCCAGGTAATCCGGATGGGCATCGTCCGGGAAATCGAGTCCGCGGGCATGCCGGGAGTATTTTTCATTTTCATCACCGTAGTACAAATGTGCATAACGAAAGGTGAACGAGATATGCAGAACCAGCCACGCCATTGTGACGGATGCAATGAAGAAAACCTCATGAAGTTTGCTGTGTTTGCTAAAATGCGTATTGTCACTATTCCAGAAAATAATGGCAATCAGTGCCGTCGAACAGATAACAACCAACAAGATAAATTGCAGCCAGACT
This sequence comes from Fluviicola sp., assembly GCF_030151805.1. Taxonomy (GTDB): domain Bacteria; phylum Bacteroidota; class Bacteroidia; order Flavobacteriales_D; family Crocinitomicaceae; genus Fluviicola. The sequence continues at coordinate 17,663 of NZ_JASLCN010000070.1, read as the reverse complement.
CCCAAATCTTCGTCTTTCGAGTGCTTGACAATATTTCGCGAAGGAACCAGGAAGATCACCAAAAGACTTTCTAACAAATACAATCCTCCGAAAATCAACCAGCTGAACAAAAAACATTCTTCCCACGACCAATGAAAGAGTTTGAAAACAACTCCGCATAAACAGGAAACGAGAAATATCAGGATAATTTTGAAGCGCGTAAATTTCATTTGAATCAGTCAATTGTCCCTTCGAATGTAAGGATTTTACACGAATTTTGAACCGGTTCATAATCCGTTGAATGTAAGGATAATATCAAAACATTTGTTGTATATTGCAAATGCTAAACCAGTGACTTATGAAAAAACTACTTGCTTTACTGGCATTCATTCCACTCGGATTGTTTGCTCAAACAGTTCACGTAAACTATCAGGATGGTAAGATTTGGTTCAAACTGAATAATGAAATCCGTATCTCGCAACCTTTGAAGGAAAATCCATCCAGAATTCCTGTTCAATCCATCCCGGGTCTGAATCAGATTGTTTCCAAATATGGATTTGTCAATCTTTCAAAACCCTTTCACGCAGCAAAAAATTCTGAGATTTTGCAACGTACCTATTTGCTGGAATTTACTTCCGTGCAGGATATCGAAAAATGTATCAGGGAACTGGAAAACCTTAAAGGTGTTGAATATGCTGAGAAAGTTCCACTCGATCGCATGTGCCTGACTCCGAACGATCCTTCCTACAGTTCGCAATGGGGGTTGGCGAATATCAATGCTCCGGCTGCCTGGAATTATTTCTCAACCGGAAGTAATGTCGTTGTGGCAATTGTAGATGATGCTATTGAACGCACACATTCCGATCTTTCTCCGAATTTATGGGTAAACTCCGCAGAAATTCCGGGAAACAACATTGATGACGACAACAACGGATACATCGACGATATCAACGGATATGATGTGGGAAGCAATGACAACAATCCCAATCCGCCAAGCAGTTCTTACGACCACGGAACACATGTTGCAGGAATCGTGTCTGCACGTTCAAACAACGGGACGGGCGTCGCATCCATCGGATTCAGCTGTAAGCTGATGTGCGTCAAATCCACAACAACAGTCGGGCAGGTCACAAACGGATACGACGGAATTATTTACGCCGCGGTAAGTGGCGCAGACGTCATCAATATGAGTTGGGGCGGTCCGGGATCTTCCACAACAGCTCAAAATGTTGTTAACTACGCAGTGAGCGAAGGTTGCATCCTGATCGCAGCTGCCGGAAATGATAACGTAAACACACAATTTTACCCGGCTGCATACAACAACGTCGTTTCAGTTGCAGCTACAACAAGCTCCAATACTAAAGCCAGCTTTTCGAATTACGGAACCTGGATCGATATTTCCGCACCGGGAAACAACATTTACAGTACAACGGTAGGAAATACCTACGGAAACAAATCCGGAACTTCGATGGCTTCGCCGATGGTTGCAGGATTGGCCGGATTAATGAAATCCCTGAATCCGAACATGCCGAACAACGATCTGATCAATTGCCTGATCTCAACGACTGCCAATATCAATGCTCAGAATCCGTCTTACATCGGTCAGCTGGGAAGCGGCAGGATTGATGCAGCAGCAGCCATGGCTTGCGTTTCAACTTCTCTGAATAATCCTCCTGTTGCAGATTTCAGTGCCAATTTCACCGCGATCAGCGCCGGAGGCTCTGTTGTTTTCACCAATTTGAGTACTTACAACCCGACAAGCTGGAACTGGACATTCACAGGCGGAACTCCGGCAAGTTTCAACGGACAAAATCCCCCTTCGATTACATACAACACACCCGGAACTTATCCTGTTACACTCACAGTTACCAATGCAAACGGGACGGACACGGAAACAAAAACCGGATACATCGTGGTGAGTGCCGCAGCAGTTTGTCAACGGATCAATCTTCCTACTCCTGCCGGCTGGACTCCTTCCAATTATTACACCGGCGCAACTGTCGGGGCTGATGGCTGGATTAACGGAATGAATGTGTATTTAGACAAACAAAAAGCGATGTATTTTGATGCTTCGGCATCTCCGAATACCATTCTGAACAATGTGTATGTAGCTTTCGGACTAGCGTATTCCGCTTCACCGAACAAAATTGTTCCAATTAATGTTTATGACGGAACCAGTGGAACTCCCGGAGCACTTTTGGGAACTACCAACCTCACAATGGGTCAGATCATGAGCGATGTGGATGGAGGATTTTACACCGAAGCAAGTTTCGTAAACAATCCGGTAACACTCCCTGCATCTAAAAAGTTCTTTGTTTCTGTCGGATTAACAAACCTTCAATGGACTGCCGGTGTCAAAGATACATTGAGCATTGTGAGCAATTCTGTGGGGCAAACCACTCCTTCCGCTATTTGGGAACAACAGGCGAATAACACTTGGTATCAATATACCACTGCGGGTTCCTGGAATTTGAGCGCATCGTTGTACATTCATCCATTCTTAACGAATACTCCTTCCCAGGCTGTTATCACACCAAGCACATTAACGGTTTGTTCCGGAAATTCAATCAGTTTTGATGCTGCCGGAAGTACATACCAGGATACGTTGTTGTGGTATTTCCCAGGCGGAACTCCGACGGTTCTTCCTTCTTCACCGACAGCTACCGTTACGTATACAACTCCGGGAACTTACAACGCTATTTTATATACGATTGGTGGAGGATGTTCACTCTTCGATTCTGCATTCGTAGCCATTACTGTAAATCCGACACCAACAATCAGTGTTTCCGGCAACAATCTGATCTGTAGCGGAGCAAGTACCGCTTTAACAGCATCCGGAGCAAGTTCCGTTACCTGGACACCTGGAACCGGATTGTCGGCAACAACTGGTAATAATGTAACTGCAAATCCGACGGTAACAACGACCTATGCAATCAATGGAACAAACGGTTCGTGCAGCAATTCCACCACCGTTACCATTACAGTAGATGATCCAAGCGTTCCTGCCATTGAATTTGTAGATAGTACGGTTGCTTGTCCGACCACCGTTTCTTTCGACGGAAGTAATTCAACGCACGCCAACAGTTTCAACTGGTCTTTCCCGGGCGGGACACCGTCAACTTCGAACAGCTCCTCGCCCACAATCAGTTTTTCTGATGACGGAACGGTAACCGTTATATTAATCACCGGAAACAGCTGCGGGGCAGATTCAACAACGTTTGTTTTGGATGTCACAACAAATTGTGATTTGGGATTGACGGATTTAGCCAATGCTTATTCCATAACCTATAATCCGGAATCATTCCTTGTAACTATCAGCAGTGATCCGGGATTATTGGGCGGAACAAATATTCAGTTGTACAACGATATGGGGCAGTTATTAAGTTCGAATCAATTGGTGAATGCTGTCAATTCCTACCATCTTTCCGTTGCCAATTATGCATCCGGAATGTATTTTGTGCGGATTTCAGCTCCATCTCATGAGATCACTTCGAAAATTGTAAAACATTAAATAAGAGTTTCAAATACCGACAGAGGCTGCTTTCGGGCAGCCTTTTTGTTTTCTCATTTTATCCCAGTGTCGGAATGGATACAACCCTTATTCCCACTGGGATAATAGATGGATGTCTATCCATAAAAAATGAAAGAAATACTCTTCCAATTTGTTTCAAAACCATTTTCCTCTCAACCCTTTGTTACTTTTCCCGAAAATGAACATTGAGTATAAAAATGTGATGATGAAAACACTTCTTTCTTTCTGCTTCCTGTTGTGTTCCTTTGGGTTAATGGCACAAAAAGCTCCTGTAAAAGTTTCGGTAAAAGGCTTTGATGGAAAACCTTATGCAAACGATAAAGTCTTTTTCGTGGGGCAAAAATCCAAACAGAGTCTTTCAGGTATTACCAATGCTGCAGGACAATTCGTTATTCAGCTTCCCGCCGGAGATATTTACGATATCCGCATTCAGAGTATCGGGGATGAAATTGAATACAACACCATGGAAATTCCTTCGTTGAAAGCCGGAGAATTTTTCCAGGAAGCGGAATTACTCATCGAATACGATCCGGGAAGCACTTTTTCGTTCAACAACCTGCAATTCGAAACTGCAAAGGCCGATTTGAAAACAAGCAGCTACCCTATTCTGAAGAACCTGGTCGAAATCATGAAACGCAAGAAAGAGCTGAAAATTCAGATTTCGGGACACACCGACAGCGACGGGGAAACAGAGGCCAATCAAATCCTATCGCAAAAAAGAGCGGAAGCAGTTCGAAATTACCTCATCAGCCAGGGAATTGATGCAAGCAGGATGATCGCAAAAGGATTCGGGGAAAACAAACCGATTGCAGACAATTCCACGCCCCAGGGAAAGGCACAAAACCGAAGAACCGAAATCAGCATTCTGTAAAAGCATATCCGAATTTCAAAAGCTTATTTAGTTCCTGTTTTCAGAATTATTCAAAAAACTGTATCTTTTGTTGAGGAAATTCATTTCTATTTGATAAACGAAGGCCAAAGCGAGTTTTTTGGCATTTAGTTTGTTAACTACCATTCAACAATAGAATTTAAGTCATGAAAACAACTTTGATCATTTCTTCTGCAATTCTTCTGACGATCGGATTATCGAGCAGTATGCAAATCACATTGCCCACCGTAAATAACGAATCGTTCCAGACAGGTGAAAAATTACGTTATCGCATTACCTATGGTTTCATAGATGCAGGCGAAGCTGTACTTGAAGTGAAAGAAACAAGTAAAAAAGGAAACGGAACACGGGATTTATATCATATCAAAGGAACCGGTAGAACGCTTGGCGGTTTCAATGCTGTTTACAAAGTGAACGACGTGTATGAAAGTTACCTCGACAAAAAGGGAATTTTCCCCTGGCAATTTGTGAGACGCGTTGAAGAAGGCGGGTACAAGCTTTCTCAGGATTACGTCTTCAAACAGGATAAACAAAAAGTGCATAACGGGGAAAAAGACTTCTCCACTCCTTCCGGAATTCAGGATATGATTTCGTCTTTCTATTACGCCCGTACATTGAATTTCAAATCTGCAAAAGTCGGAGATACTTTCGAATTCAAATGCTTCATGGATGATGAAATCTGGCCTTTGAAAGTGAAATACCTGGGAGACGAGAAAATTTCGATCAGAAAAGGGAAATTCAACTGTATGAAATTCGCACCTGTTGTTCAAACAGGACGTGTTTTCAAAAAACAAGACGATTTGAGTTTCTGGGTTACGAAGGATGAAAACAGAATTCCGATTCTGGTAAAAGCAAAAATTCCGGTTGGTTCTGTGAAGCTCCATTTGGTGGAATGGTCCGGGCTGAAATACGACCTGGTAAAGGCAAAGTAAAACGATTTAGTTTACTAAAACTTTAGTCCGTCGGTATCGTTAACATTATTTGTTTAAATATTAACGTTTTTGTTCATGATTAATACAGGGCTTTCGCATATCTTTGTTTGCTAAAATCTGGAAATACTATGGAATTGACTCCTGAAATCTTAGAAAGAATTACGCTTCTGAAAGCGAAGTATGATGCGCAAGGTCAGGATTTAGTTGCATACCTGGATAGTTTGTTATACTCACGCATGCCAAACTATTGGGATTACGTTCAGGTGGATACTTTGTTGTCACTTCAAAAAACGTATACCGATTTCCCGGATGAAGTGGTGTTTTTGATGTACCACCAGGTTACTGAATTGTATTTCAAATTGTGTCTGCATGAATTCCAGCAAATTTCTGATCGCAAGAACCTGGATGCTGCTTTCTTCGTGGAACACGTACAACGAATTAACCGTTATTTTGAAGCTTTGACAAAAAGTTTCGAGATCATGGTGGACGGAATGCAACGCGAGCAATTCTTAAAATTCCGATTGGCACTTGCTCCTGCTTCCGGATTCCAATCGGCACAATACCGCAAAATTGAGATCCATTCTACGGATTTCATTCAATTGGTTCACAAAGATCACCGCAGCAAATATTCCGGAAAGGAAACGATTTCCGAATTGTTCGAGAATATTTACTGGAAAGAGGGTGCAACGGATATTGAAACAGGTAAGAAAACATTGACATTAACGCAATTTGAGGACCGTTACAGAGATGAATTCATCCAATTGGGTGAACAACTTCGAAACGATAACTTGTGGCAATGCTACCTGCGTTTGTCTGCAGAAGATCAGGAATTGCCTCAGGTGATTCATGCTTTGAAGCAAAACGATGTCAACGTCAATGTCAATTGGCCCCTGGTTCATTATAAATCTGCTGTTCGTTATTTGCAAAAAGACAAAGGAGATATCGCTGCAACCGGTGGAACAAACTGGCAGAAATACCTTCCTCCGCGTTTCCAGAAACGCATTTTCTATCCGCAGTTATGGTCCGAAGTGGAAATGGCTGAATGGGGAAAATCCTGGGTTGAGGCTGTCTTGAATTAAAATCGAAGTTTTCCCATATTGCGATATGCAATTATGGCCATATCGGATTTGTAAATCTGATAAGAGATTTTCAGCGCTTTGCATTTCAAGCGATTCTTCTATTTTATCTTTTCAGAATCGTCCTGAAACTAACATTCTTCTTACTTTTGCATCATGCGAAATCTTGCTCTTTTTCTTGCAAGCATCTTTCTTCTTTCGGTGGCCGTTTCAAAAACAACACGTTTACCCAAAGATTTGAAAGAAATCTCGGGCTGGGTCTTTGCGAATGACAGCACATTAATTGCACACAACGACGGCGGAAACGATCCCAAATTGTTTGTCTTAAACCTCGACGGAAGTATCCGGCACAAAGTTTCAATCACAAACGCAGAAAACGAAGATTTTGAAGACATTACGCTGGACGGAAAAGGAAATTTGTATGTCGGGGATTTCGGGAACAACAAAAATGAACGCACCGATTTGCGAATCCTGAAAGTGAGCCTGAAAAAAGTGCTCGACAACCAGGATGTGGAAGCCAAATTCATTGAGTTTTCCTACCCGGAACAGAAAGATTTTCCACCGAAACTGAATCAAAAATACTTCGACTGCGAGGCAATGAGTTTTTACAATGACTCTTTGTACTTGTTTACAAAATGCCGCACGGAACCTTTCGACGGAAAGTGCTTTGTGTACGCGCTTCCGACAAAACCAGGAACTTACAAAGCCAGCAAAAAATACTACATGGTGATCGGAAAACGCGATTGGTTCAGAGACGCGGTTACAGCTGCCAGCATTCACAACGGCAAGCTTTACATTCTGACCTATAACCGGATCATTACACACACTTTCGAAAACGGAAGAGCCAAATATGAATCACATCAAACATTGCTCCCGATTACACAAAAAGAGGCTCTGGCTGTGCATTCCAACGGAAAAATTTACATTGCTGACGAACGCCAGAAATTAGTAGGTGGCGGAAACATGTATGTGATCAAACCAACAGAAACAAAAAAATGACATTAGCGAATTTTGAAGGAGTAATTTACGATATGGACGGAGTTCTGACCGATTCCGAACCCTTGTGGAAAATTGCCATGGAAGAAGTCTTCAAAAGTGTCGGCTGTCCTTTAACAAAGGAAGATTTTCAGAAAACTGTTGGTTTACGCATCGACGAAGTAATTACCTATTGGTATCACGAATGTCCGTGGCCGGATAAGAGTCCGAAAGAAGTGGAAGACGCGATTATTCAGCGCATGGTCGAATTACTGACCGAACGGGCAACTCCGCTCCCGGGCGTAATAGAATCCCTGAAATTCTTTACCGAAAAAGGATTGAAAATCGGTTTGGCCACTTCTTCTTACCAGGTTCTGATCAATTGCATCCTGGATGCCTTAAACATTCGCTCCTTCTTCCAAACGGTTCATTCCGCAGAATTTGAAGCTTTCGGGAAACCTCATCCTGCGGTTTATCTGACAGCAGCAAAAAACCTTGGATTAGATCCGCGAAAATGTTTGGTGATCGAAGATTCCCTGAATGGAATCATTTCCGGAAAAGCAGCTCGCATGACCGTGATTTGTGTTCCGGAAAAAACGCACCATCCGGAACCGAAACTGATCCTGGCAGATGCACAATTCGAAGATTTAAACAAACTTGTCGAATTCTTTAAGTAACTTGTAATATGATCGTAGCAATAGATGATAAATTAATCTCGACCGAAGTCTTTGACCGCAAGTTTGTATGCGATCTGAATGCATGCAAAGGCGCTTGTTGCGTGGAAGGCGATGGTGGAGCTCCACTGACGATGGAAGAAGTCGACATCATGGAAGAAATCCTGGATGACGTGATTCCATTCATGCGTCCGGAAGGAATTGAAGCGGTCAAAAAATCGGGCGTATTTTACATCGATCCGTGGAATGAACCCGCAACCACATTAGTCGACGGAAAAGAATGCGCTTTTGTTTATTTCGATGAAAAAGGCATTACCAAATGTGCTGTCGAACAAGCTTATTTAGCCGGAAAAACAAGCTGGAAAAAGCCGATTTCCTGTCATTTGTATCCAATTCGTGTCAAGAAATTAAGTGACGGAATTGCGCTTAACTACGAACAATGGGATATTTGCAAGCCTGCCTGTTCTTGTGGAGAACAATTAAATGTTCCGGTTTACAAGTTTTTGAAGGAACCACTTATCCGTGCATTCGGAGAAGAGTTTTATACGGATTTGGAAGGGATTGATGAAACATTAAAGAATGCAGGATTGGAGGATTAAATCGCACAAAAAAACAAATTTATAATATTGTGAACAATCCTTTATTTCCGCAGGGTTACACTGCTTTTTAAAGCCGTTTGGAAGCACCTGGTTCATCACTTGAATCCGGCCCCTTCTTCTTATTCACCCCAGCTTTCCCCAAGAATCCATTTTCGGATCATTTCTTTGCCCAAAATCCGCCCAACAACCCGGTAAGCCGATTTAGCGAATGGATTATTTCCAATCAGTTCTTCCGTCTGAACCCCGATTTCCGGATCGGAATAACTGGCATGCGTAAACGTAACTTCGTCTCCTGATTTATAAACAAACCCGACATGGCTGTCAAGACCTGCTACATACAATCCATCCGACTGCTTCAGGAAATAGCTTTTCATCAATTCAGGAGTTTGATTACTGAAGCGTTTTACTTCAGATGTCATTCGGGTGATATAATATTCAGACGCCTGCTGTGCCCATTTTACCCGCGGAATTTTAAATCCTGCATCCGAAAGGACGGTGGTAATGAAATAGCCGCAGGCAATCTTTCCTTTTCGCGGAGTACGGGTTGTTCCGTTAAAATCCCACTCGGTTCCAATCCACTGATCAAAGAAATCCTGTGTAATCGTGTTTAAAAGATAGGTTTCCGCTCTTTCCAAGATTTTACCGCGAACCGATTCATCTGCCTTTTCGTATTCTTTTTGAAAAAGAACCCGTTGATTTTCGACCGATGAAACCAGGTCTTCATAAAGAGGGATCTCGCCTTTTACTTCTATTCTTTGCTGAGAACAACTAAGAAAAATGAAACAAAATGCTACTAATCGGATTTGCATGACTTCAGTTTAATTCCAGGATGCTGCAAATGTTACAAAAAACGTGAGAAATCAGTAGATTTTATAGTGATAAACAATCAATTACAATAAGCACAATACTTCGAATCCTTATTGTGAACAAAAGGATGACGCTTATCCAGCATGTCCGAAATGGTTTGCTTTAAAATCCGCTCCAATAATTCCGGAATGTCTTCTTTCCGAATATCATCGGGTAGTTTCAAAAAATGCGGACTTTCCTTGATGGAACGAAACGAGAAAATTCCGGCCTTATCCGTCAGAATTCCGGTCGATTTATAATACAAATAGCAGTAAATCAAGAGCTGCAAAACGTGTTTTTGATCCGAACTTCCCTTCCGTTTGTTAATCAGGATTGCACTTTCATAATTCTCCTGATTTGCGGTTTTTCGCAATTCCACTTTTTCCTGGTTCACACTTCCCGACTTATAGTCAATGATCCGGTGAACGCCGTCAAACTGATCAATCCGGTCACAGATTCCCGAAAGCCGCACATTGAAAACCTTTCCTGCATTCCTGGTGTCTTCCAAAGCAATTGTCGTTTCCAGTTTTGTTTCCAAACCGCGGATAAAAAGCGCTTTCTCCGGGTTTTCCTTCAAAATCGTGCGGTCTCTCCGCAACACATTTTGCACCATTTCTTTCGCCACTTCGAAATTGATGTGGTTCGTTCCGGTTTGCCAGGAATTTTTGTCTTCTGAAAAGTGTATCTCAAAACTCTTACTGACCAAAAGCGGGACACCTTTTTCCATTCGTGCCAGGTCTTCTTCCGTGACTACTTTTCCCGAAATTCTCCGGCCCGCTTCGTCAAAACGGTCAATAAATGGCTCAAACAGAGTTTCCAGCACATAGTGAATAATCGTTCCCAACGTGCTGCTTTCAATGTCTTCTTCCACCTTGTTCTCTTCTCCGAAACGCAATACATACCGGTAGTAAAAATCCAACGGGCAAGTCATAAATTTATCGAGCATGGAGAAACTGATTCCGCCGCGAAGCACTTCATAAATCCGGTTCACCACCTCATCCGTTTTGTGGATCACGGTATTTCCGATCTTTTCCTTATTTCCCGCTGTGTAATACGATTTTTGAATGCGAATTCCGGGATTTACCTGCGCCAGTTCCAGCTCCATTTGCTGAATGTACCGGCTGGGTTCGCTGCTTCCGACGGCTTCCGAAGCACTGGAATACGTAATCAGCATTTCATCCGTGGAATGGAGCAACCGGTAAAAATGATGTGCAAAAAGGCCTTGTTTTTCGCGTGGAGTCGGTAAGCCGAAAAACTTTCTCAAATCCATCGGGATCACCGTATTGATGGCATTTTGAGGAGGCATTGCGCCTTCGTTCAGTCCGAAAACAAAAACCCGTTTGAAATCCAAACCGCGCGTTTCCAGCAATCCCATGATTTGCAAGCCTTCCAGCGGATTTCCGAAATAAGCAATGGTTTCATTACTCCAGTTTCCGTTAAACAGCATCCGGAAAGAACTGATGCTCATTTCCGGAGCATTTTTGCTCATGATATTCTGTAAAACAACCGTTGAACTTGCAAACCGGCGAATGATTGCCCGTTCCAATTCGTTTTTTTCTTCCAGCCACAAATCCAGTTTTTCATTCAAAAGCTGAATGATCCGGATTCCTTTCAGCCAATCCTGTTTCCAGGGTTCAAAAATCAACTGATTCAGTTCGGACAAACGTTCGCTCAAATCCAGTTTTTTTCGATCGAGAAAGTGCCAGTTGTGATTAATGATCCGCGATTCGATGTCCTGGATTTCCTTTTTCTCTGTGGAAGAAAGAACTCCCAGAATAAAAGGATGATGCGCAAACTGGATAAAATCGCGGTAGTAAATACTCGAATTCCCTCTTCGCAGGAACGATTCCTGCAGACGGAAAATCAAATCGACCCACGAGCGCAAAGATGTTTGGCGCAAAGGAAGTCCGACGGTGATATTTGCCTGTTCAATTTCGGTAGGTAAATGTTTTAAAATAGAACTCAACAAACTTTCATCTGCAAGCAAAACCAGGGTTTCGTTGAGCTGTTCTGTGGTCAGTTTTTTCAATTCACTTCCCACAACCTGCGCCTGAGACGTAAACTGCGGACATTCCACTACCCGCACATTCATCTCTTTGCTGATCAAATGATTTTCTATAAACGGAAGTGATTTTAATTCCAAACGCTTGCACAATTCCCGCTGAAACTGCCCGGCCTCGTGAATGGAATCATTGAAATAGAATTGGTCGGAATCCATTAAAATGTGCCCTCTTCCCATGATGACAAGCTGCTTCATCAATGAAATTTCCGACTCTGAAAGTGCGTTGAATCCGGCAAACACAAAATGGATGTCCTTATCATCATGGAATGCTCTTTCGATCTGATTTGCAAAGTAGCGGTACGCTTTTCCTTTGGTCGTTACGCCTTTTTCCTTCAGCTGCGCGTCCAAAGCAACATAATAGGGTTTCAGCTTATCCCAAAAAGCCATGAACTGAATTTGCCCTTTCGATAACTCTTCCGAATTGAAGGACCAGTTTTCAATCTCCCGGATATCCCTTAAATTCTTGAACAACTGATCGGGAGCGATCATGTAGCGGTCAATTTCGTCAAAATCACTCAGGATGGTTTGTCCCCAGGCCATAAACGAATCAAACGTGTCTACATTGATTTCTACCGGATCGGCTTTAAAGATTTCATACAATTCAAACAACAGGCTTGTTTTGTCGAGAACCGGAAGCGGATTTACATCCTGAATCCACCGGTCGATCGTAACGATTTTCGGAGAAAGAATCGGTTTTTGATGAAACTCGTAAAATGCGCGTTGCAAATACGAAATCATCCGTTCGGAAGGAACGACGATACAAACATGTTGGTGATTCAACCCATGTTCATCAATGTATTCAACGATTTTGTTTACGAATGCCTTCATTCCCTATACTTACGGAATGTATTCTCAATTCCGGTAAAACTTAAACTCAAAATCATCCAGCAAAACACTATTCTTGTTCGTATTGTGGATGTAAAAACTCAACTTGTCGTTTACAGATCGCCTTTGAGGAAGGAAAACAATAAATTGCTTCTCGGCCCATTCGTTTGCTTTTGATATCGGATTCAATTCGATTGTCTGATAGTACAGCAAATCGTTTTCATTCGAATATGCGACAATGATCGAAACCTGGTTGTCGTTTTGGCGGAGGAATTTTCCTTTGATCTTCAACACGCGTCCTTTCGTATCAGGTCCGACCTGCGGCGTGAAATCATGTGAAAAACCATACATTTCTTCTTCTCCGACAATTCCGATATGATTTTGATTGTTTCGGGGATCCATCTCAATTCTGACGTGTTCGATACTATCTCCGGATTCAAAGTTAGTCCGGATTGTTTTGTATGCATTCCGGATTCCCATAAATTCCATCAAACTTTGCGGAATCGTGTCTGTTTTCCGCTTGCATAAAATCAGGTTTTCATTGGTCGCAATGGATTCCACCTGTTCCAGCATCTGCGGATAAATCGCATAAACGTCTTCCACAAAATAAGGTTTCTGGAAAACCACGTAATCCCATTTCCAATCCATTCCCGTTCGGATATCCACCGGATTTTTTCCTACAACGGCCAAACCAACGCGGTTCATCAGCACAAAAGGAATATTCGGTCCGTAAGCGTGAATGACCAGCATCGTATCTTGCCTCGACACTCCTGATTTTGTCAGAAATTCATCCGATCCCGTAAAGTTGATTACCGAACCGGTAAAACGGTCACTCGCTACATACAACCTCCGTTCTTTCTGAAAAGTAGCAGTTTCCTGGAATGCTACAATCCCGAAGTACGCCACAAAAAGCGCCAGGATCGCATTTCCGTTCTGCCACTGCGGTTTTGGCAAGAGCGCCAAACTCAATATGACAAAGAATACTGCCGGAAGGTAGAACGTATCCAGGAAGTAATAATCATGCGCATAAAATTGCTTTGCCATCACAAACCAGAATGCACACACACCAATGAGCCAGAAAAGACAAATTGTCCACCATCCTGCAAAGGGGTTTTCCTTCCGCTTCTCTTTGATCAGGAAAGCAATTGCAACCAAAACGCTCAATAAAAACAGCAGGAAATAATGCTTCATGGAGAAATAAACCAAAAGCATATTCTCCCACATTTGCTTCAGAATGATCTTCATTTCTTCCCAGTTTCCAGCCGGAAGCAATTCGTTTAAGAAATCCGAACCGTATTTTTCGCGCAGGAAACTATTGTACAGTTTTGCAGCAATAATGACGCTGAAAGAAACAACAACTCCAAGTACATTGGGCCAGAATTTCGCTTTTTTCTGAAAGATTCGGATCAACTCAAAGCCAAGAACCGCCAGGAACGGAATCACAAAAGTGAGGCGGGCCAAAGCAGCTAAGGTAAAGAAGAACAAGGCCCATTTAAACCATTTCCGGGATTGATTTTCGAAATACAGGGAATAACAGTAAAGTGCAATAATTGTATTGGAAATACTTGGAATCGTGGGTAAAAATCCACCCTGATAAAACATATATGCCGGCGAAGTCATTGCGAAAATGACTACCAGCAATGCTTTGATTTGAGAATCACAAATCTTTTCCGCGAGCAGGTACAGGAAATACATTCCGACAATGCTGTAGAGCAAAATGTACAGGTGAAAAACCCAGGGTTCATTCGTTCCCAGTATTTTCATGAAAACCGCCGGAACGTAATCATGAACCGGGAATTCCACAGCAGTTACAGTCGAATAACTGGGATACGTCCAGTTTCTCGGGAACTGATGATTGAGAATGTAATTCTCGGGTTTGAAAAAATTCAAATCATTGCGCACAAAACCATTTGCCAATGCCAAACGGTCGTTTTGCGCCCAGGTATGCGTATACGCAGGAACTTCGTTCAGATGTTTTCCCTGAAAAATCACTGTGACCGTAATGATCAACAGAAGTGCAATGCTGTTTGTTATTCTCTTTGCTTTCAATACCTCCAAATTACTTAGAATAATCAACAGGGACAAATTTGAAACAGGTGCCCGAAAGCACCCGTGTCAACTTATACATTTCCTGTTTTAACTGTATTTTTTACCCAATAATGAATTTACCCAAACAAATGCATCATTCATCATCCAAAACAATCGCACGATCTCCTTCGACCCATGGACCATCTTCACTGTAAGAAGCCGTATCAAAACACTTTCCTACCTCCATATGTTCAATCCACTTTTCATCACTTACCCAAATCCGGTATTTCGCCGGTGGAATATTCTCCTTGCTATTCCAGAACGCATCCCATTTCTCTCCCCAGGCATCATTCCAATCTTCGTGATCTTTATCAATGCCCATAGCAATAACTTGTTGATCCACTTTTTCATGTGCTACAGGAAAAGGAACATTCTTTATTTCGTAAACCACTACTTTTTCAATGAATTCATTCACAATTCCTTTGAGCGAAGCGCACTGGTAGGAATTGTCAAAAGGAATTTTTTCTCCGAGCGGAGATGCTGGAATACGGTTGTAATTTTCACCGAATTTATACGCTTCTGAAGTCAATAATGCCAATGCAAATACCGGGTCTTCCGGAAAATTTCCTGCGTCGGTATGCGCCTGAATCACTTCCAGGTCAATCCATTTCTTCCCTTTTCCGATCACGGAAACATCCCATAGTGAACTCATAGTAATTGTATTTTTGATGATTGGTCTAAAATTAGTCAAAAATACTGCTCCCGGACTTTGGCGAAAGACCCGAAACCCGCAGAATTGAATCATTCAGCTTAAAATCATTCCAAAACCACCCGCTTTTGACTATCTTCACGCCATGCTAAGTTCCCGTGAAATAGATGATCCGGATGATGGTGAAGAGGTGTTTATTTTTCGCGATCTGGCTTTTGCCGAATTGAATTATGGCACCCTTTTGAAATTCGCAGAAGCAGGAATCATTCAAATGCTGAATTTCAGTTCCAACTCCGTACATGTTGTTCACCTGGGAATTGACAACGGGACTTTTCTGTGTTCATATGGTTTCCGGGGAGAAAACGAAGTCATCATCACGCAGGAAAAACGAATCATTACACTTTCATGCAGCTGTGGCGGAAACGGTAAAAAACTCTGTGATCATCAGACCCTGGTTTTGTATCGTGCAATGGAACATCCGGATTTCAGAGCTTTTTTTGATGAATCTACCCGCAAAAAGAAAATTGCTGAAGTAGCGCGTTCTTACGGAATCCTCAACGAGGATAAATGGGAGGAATTGTTTCAGTTGACATATGAAAACCGTGCCTTACACATTGCTCCCGTCAATCCCGAACTGATTCAGCTGAATCAGGAAAAGAAAGATGAACTCAGCAAAAAACTGGCCCCGGTTCCTTTTTCTCCTGAAAATCTGTCTCAATCTTTGCCCAACAGGTACATTCTGTTCAATGCGCATCAGAACGAAGGCAATTTTGATTTTCAACTGCAGGAAAGTGCGCTCACACAAAGCGGAAAGATCAAGCACCCGATCCAGGTTTTGAATGCTTTGGAGGAAGCGCTTCAGGAAACAGATCCCGAAATGATCCAGGCTTATACCGCTCTCGGAATGCTGGGAGTGAAGCATCATCTGTACCGGAACCTAAGCGGAAACGAAGATGCGTTTCTGAAAGTGGTTAAATCCATCCTGATTGCCAAACCGCTTTTCGAGCAATTGGATGTTATTGAATCGTGGGACACCAAAGCTCCGAAAGGAACGGATTTTACAATCCGGATTCACGACAAACCACTCTTTCTTCACCTCAATGTAGATCAAAACGGCGAGTTCTATGAGGTAACCGGTTTTGTGGAACTGGACAATCTTCAGATTCCCTTCGATCAGATGAAAATGAAAGGAGAATTGTTTCTCCGGCGCGGACAGGATCTTTACCTGGTTAAAAACTGGAATTACATCCGGACTCTGAGCTATTTCAGGAAGAATCACAACAAAATAATCATTCATCAATCCCAGTTTGATGAGTTTCATACGCGTTTTTTAGTTCCGCTCGAAAACGTCATCAGCATCAACTATTCGTACGTCAAAAAAGCAAGCCGCGCATTGGTAAAACAAAGTGAACTGGCAACCGTTCGCGCCAAACGCATTTTCCTTACCGACAGCGAAAATTATATTCACATTACACCGGTCATCGAATATGGAAATGTAGAAATTCCGGTTCTTTCCAAAAAGAAACTCCTGACGATCGACCAAACCGGAAATTCGTTTGAAATTCCAAGAGATGAAAACCTGGAATTGGATTTGATCGGACAGATTATCAGGCTTCACAAGGATTTCGAATATCAATTGGGCGGTGATTTTTTCTACCTGCACAAAGGTCAGTTTTTGGAAAACGATTGGTTCTTAAACGCATTCGAATCGTGGAGTGAAGCAGAATTGGAAATTCATGGTTTCCATGAATTAACCAAGCTGAAGCTAATTCCGAAAAGCATGAAAGTTTCCGTGCAGATTATCAGTGGAATTGATTGGTTTGAAACAAAAGCACATATCAAAGTCGGTGATAACCGCGTGCGTCTGAAAGAAATTCAGCGAAGCATTATTCAAAAGTCGCGCTATGTGAAATTGGGTGACGGACAAACGGCGCTTCTTCCTGAGAAATGGCTCGAACGATTTGAACAATTCTTCCAGGGTGGCGAATTGGTCGACGATGTGATCCGCATTCCGAAAACATCCTACCAGTTTATCGACGAATGGTTTGACGCGGAAGAAATTGATGAACAGGTTCACCAGCAGATCGAAGAATTAAAAGATAAGATTTCGCATTTTGAACGGATTCCGGAAATTGAGCTTCCAAAAGCATTTGATGCCGAATTGCGCCATTATCAACGGGAAGGGTATCACTGGCTTCACTTTTTGAACGATTTCGGTTTCGGGGGAATTCTCGCTGACGATATGGGTTTGGGGAAAACCATTCAATTGTTGGCATATCTCTCCAAAAAACAGGAGGAGCAAAAAGGAACACATCTCATCGTTGTTCCGACTTCTTTGGTCTTCAATTGGAAAGATGAAATCGCAAAATTCACTCCGAATTTACGAATCCTGGAACTTCACGGCAGCGGGAGAAGTAAAACAACGCATCATTTTGAGCAATACGATATTATTCTGAGCACTTATGGAACCTTGCTTTCCGATATCCGTTACCTGAAAGATTTTGTGTTCGACACACTTATTCTGGACGAAGGTCAGG
>NZ_JASLCN010000059.1 GCF_030151805.1 Fluviicola sp. | reverse complement strand
GTATTACGAGTTCCAGGTATCAATTTGTTGGGAACGGCTTTCCAAAATAATAAAATCCGTATTCAATCTCCGGTTTCTCCCGGTTATGCATTTGTTGCTTTCGAAATCTATAAGGTATCCCTGAATGGTGCAAATACAGAGGTATCATTGAAGAAATCGGTACCTGGGTCACCTCAAGAACCTATGTTCCAGCCTTATGGTACAATTCCCGTGATGCGTTATGACTCTGTTATTCCTGTGATAAGTCATACGGGCGTATCATCTATTGTTGTGGATTTAGCAGGAGAACCGATCATAAATGCATTGACAGGCGGGCAGATTCAGCTGATTAGTAGCGGAAATGATGATGTTTATAGTACTACAAATGCAGCAGGACCGCTACGTATTACTTTAGGATCAATAACTGTTGATTCCCTTGGGACTCATGTTGAATTAACGCTGGATCCTTCCTATGAATTGTCAACAGATTTCGCAAATGGAAACATCAGCTTTATTTTCGAAGCTGAAGTAGCCTTGGATACTGCAACAATACCAAATCCTCAAGCGATTTGTAATATACTTTTTGAGATAAATTTCCAATATTCCTATTTGACTCCGATTCCTGTGGGAATGACCAATCCCTTTTCCTATATCGTTTGGGATGAACCGGACACCTGGCCAGTTGAAGCAGATTTAGAACCGAGTTATTATACAAAGCTCAAAAAGGTATATGAGATCATTCGCTCATCTGCAACGGTAAGAGAAGACTGCTTATCCATTATTACTGAAAATTTACATACAAATGTGTATGAGTTTAGTCTCCTGATGGAAATATTCTTGTCTTATGAAGAGTTTTTAAATTCGATGTATTCTTACGACCAACCGGATATGGAGAAACGCTATCAAGCAGCCTCCATTTTGCGTAATTGTGCGCGAAAAAAACTAGATGCCAATTGGGTCAAAGAAGAAATCAAACACATCTCAAGTGGCGTCACATATCCTGCACAACTGATGCTGAATGCCCAATATTTCTGGAAAGCATTAACTGATCCATCTATTGGCTCCTGGGATCCATCTTTGCAGACCATTCCTGACAACTATCTTGAAATCACGAGCTCCAATGTTGCAATCATTGATCCGGAACTGGTATCCAGAGACCGACTGCTGATTTCACCTGATGCAGAGCCGTACATAGATCTGTACAATACACGGCAAGAGCAGCTGGAAGATAAGCGCAGAGAGTATTTCTCTTTACTTATGCCTTTTAATGTAGCGGGTTTTAAACTCATTTTAAATGAGATCAATACAGGAAGCCAGTTAGACGATTACGATATCTACCCACCATATCCAAATATGACGGCATTAATTACAGCTTTCCAGAGTAATGATGCATTCGTTAAGCAAGAGGCAACGGAGGTATTGTATGATGCATTTGCACTTACCCCGGAAGAATTTTCATTAATTATCCCGATAATGACAGCTTATCAGGATGCGGACCCATCCAATCAGCCCACACCGGTTGAATTGCGCTCTGTCGCCAATTTGCTGACTACAGCTTGTAAGCGAAAACAAATGTATTTTACAGATAATATGGGAAATGGATGGATTTCTCCGGAGATTTCTATGGGTGTCAAATATTATAATGTATTTCAACTCTGCATGGATCCTATCAGAGGAAATTCCCAGGATCGCTCCTTATGGCAGCAAACACTTGCGAAATGGAACAGGGTTCCAACCGTGTTTCCGGATATTGTTCCGCCCGAAAATATGAAAGAATTCGTTAATGGAGAAGTCGTTCATGATTTATGGATAGGTCGTAAAGGCACTTTAGATTACACATTTACAGACATGGGTACTGTGTTTTCTGCTTCGCTTACTTTCACAGTCCTGTTCTATAATTTTCGAGAGATTTTATTAAGCGATATCGTAAGACGTAAATTCGGAGCACCTTCAGCCACTTATTATCCCTACTTTACCGCGCTGTTTGAAAAAGAAGATGCCGGAGAAGATATTCGTCCTTATTTAAATCAACTCAATGTCCGAATATCCGAATACCGGTTTTTGAGAGAAATTTATACTGTTCTTAAAAATGGCGCAGAGACTACCCCTACTTCTCTGTCCAATTTACTTTCTTCAGAATTTGACAGCGTGATTAATATATTTATCCGGATTCACACTTCCAATACACACTATTTTGCACTTGTCGAGCAAGAATATGATTATAACATCGTATTAACCGGAGAAGATTTCCTGAATTATTCACCACCAATTATCAATTTCCCCATAAACCTGGTGCAGGAAACCGAACAATGGCGTTCACCGAATGCTGATAAAAAAGCATGGAAAGATACGTTGAATGCACGCATTGAACGTAAGGAAAAAGTAGAAGAGGAATGGAATAGAGTGATTGAAGAAACTGAAGACATTACCTTACCAGTGATGCGTGATGCTCTGATTCAAGCACTCCGAAATAATTGTGAATCGTTCGACGCTGCTGCTGAACGAATTGCTAAAACATTATTCGTCGAAACCAAAGACAATTGTTGTGTAAAACATAGCCGTGTATCACATGCCATTGAAACAATCCAAGGATTGATATTTGCTTTAGAAAGCGGAGTTTATGATAATTACTTGAACGGTTTCTTTTTTACAGCGCCTAATTTTGACAAAGAATGGCAGTGGCTTGGTTCATATGCAACCTGGAGATCAGCGGTATTTACATACATTTATCCTGAAAACCTGTTATACCCGACTTTGAAGCGTAAACAAAGTCCTGCATTTATTGAATTAGCAGACACCATCGGAAATGCGAACCGTTTCACGCCGATCAATGCTTGCGAAGCCGCAAAAAAATACCAAGCATATTTTGAAGATATTCAAAACCTGAAATTGGTTTGTACAGCCAATACTGAGGCATACATTTTCCGAAAAGACCCACTGGACTGTTGCGGAGATATGAATAACAGTATGCGTGAGTACATGACCTTCTATTTCGGGCAAAGCAAACTTACCGGTAAAGGATACTATTCTTCAAAACC
>NZ_JASLCN010000039.1 GCF_030151805.1 Fluviicola sp. | reverse complement strand
ACAAGCCACATTGACCAATAGTACTTTCTTCCCCTGAAAATCCTTCCACTCAACCGGGCTTCCGTTTAAGTAGTTTAATGAAAAATCATACAGTGTCATAACAATTCTCTTTGAGCTTGAATGTACTTTTTATTTCGGATTCCGGCAATGATTGTAACTGCAAGAAATCCAGCAACACTTACCCATACATACCAGGGCAGGTTTACAGAACCATCTCCGTTTGCGTATGAATGCAAACCAACCAGGATGAAGTTCACACCGAAGAAGGTAAATAAAATGGCTGCATATCCCCACATACTTGCTACGTTGAAAGTAAATTTACTTTTCAATCCCGGAATGAATCTCAAATGCAGAATAATCGCATATACCAATACGGAAACCAACGCCCAGGTTTCTTTCGGGTCCCAGCCCCAGTATCTTCCCCAGGATTCATTGGCCCAGATTCCACCAAGGAAGGTACCGATCGTCAGCATAAACAAACCAACCGTCATCGTCATTTCCGAAACATAGGTCAACTCATTGATATTCTTGGTAACCGTTTTTCCATTTTTCTGATTGCGGAAAATATACAGAACCAGGTTAAAGATTCCCAGGATACACGCCAACCCTAAAAAGGCATAACTTCCTGTAATAATCGCCACGTGAATCATCAACCAATAACTTTTCAATACCGGTTGCAAGTTGGTAATTTCCGGATCAAGCAAGTTCAATTCCGTCACCAATACCATGAATGCCGCCAAAAGCGTTGCCCCTGCTAAAATTCCGGCATTTCCCTTCGAGAAGATCAATCCGGCAAGCATCGTAACCCAGGCAATAAATACAACAGCTTCGTAACCGTCACTCCAGGGAGCATGCCCCGAAACATACCAACGCATTCCCAATCCTGCACCGTGATACAAGAAGATAATCACCAACAGGAAAATGGCTACTTTGCGCACATTCATATAGCGTTTCTCAGATTTTTGAGACGGATTGAACAATACGCGAACAAAAAACACGATCATCAACCCCAAACCAAGTAAAAGGTAAGAATATTCCGTGTTTTTAAAGATTCCCATTTTGTTGTAAGAAACTTCCACTTTTACGTGAGTTTCAGACGGTACAATTGATTTCGGTGCAATGGCACGCTGTGCCTTTTTCAACTCATTCAGTAGTTTTGTCGACTTTGAAAAGTTATTATTCTTCTTGGCAGCGTCGTTCAAAGAACTGATATACATGAGTGCCAATTTGCTTGTGACACTGTCTTTCATCATCAATTCCTGGTTAAAAGGCATAAACCAGCGATTCGCCTGATCGCCTTTCATCGGGATAATTTTCATGAAATTCCAGTTCGCCACCTCCAGGAATACCTGGTATTTTTCACCCAGTTTAATGAGTTTCTTCTGTGTTTCGGATTGCTGTGCTTCCGGTTTTCTCAATGCTTCATTGTAAGCACTTATCCACTTAAAATTACCGGTTTCGTCTGTCAGTTCACGGAAAGAAACGTATTCAGTCAGGTTATATGGATCGCGCAATGCCAGAGGAACCAGAATCAATTTCTGATTCATCCAATAATCCGGATACATGTGCATGCTGATTACCGTCTGAACCGCATTACGACCTTCGTATTTACTGGAACGATACAGTTTTCGAAGGATCTGATCACACATCGTATGCATCGGGATAATTCTTCCTTTAGGATCCTGAACCAGCAAAGTTGCCAATTCATCACTTTGATCTTCCGACATGAAATACACTACCGGATTTTCAGGTACAGCCGGTATTTGCTGATGCGCGTGATTATGGTCATGGTGATCATGATCGTGATCGTGTCCAACTTCATTCTGAGCAAATGCGGTCAGTGAACCCAAAACAAACAAAATACTCAACGCTTTCTTTGAATTCGACTCAATCAGGTTTTTCAACAATTCCCTGAATCGTGAAGTTGGAGCAAACAAACTAAAAATCATCCCGATAAATAACATTAAATATCCTAAATAAGACACATTGGTTCCCCAAAAATCATGGTTCACACTCAAAACTGTTCCCATTTCATCTGCATCATAAGAAGACTGGAAGAAACGGTAACCGCCGTAATCCAATACATGATTCATAAATACGCGTTTCGTTCCGAATTCGTTGTTTGCCGAATCCAACACCTGCAAATCACTTGCATACGAGGACGGCATATCGGAACCAGGATAACGATCCAGCATAAAATCATTACACTTCATGTAGAACGGAATTTTGATGCGTTTCATCCCGTATTCCAGGTGATAATTCAATCCGTTGAACTCGAAGAATACCGGAACTCCGACTGCTTTCAAACCACCTTCCAAACGCACAATTTTACTTTTGGAACCATCCGTAATCTTCACCGTCAGGTAATCCGAACCAACATCTTTACGTCCCGAAGGAACCAGTTTCTTTCCTACGTTCGGGATTTCCTGCTTGAACACGAATTGTTGTCCGCCAATTTGGTAAAGTGTTGTCGTCGCAAAAACAATTTCCTGTCCCGGCGCTACTTTCACAAATACGGAATCCGGAGGTGCAACACCACTTTGACGTGCTTTCTGCATTTCCTTCATTGGAATGTACTGCAAAGGCATATTCGGTCGTAAACGCAGCGTATCGTTCTTTCTGTAAACATTCACTCCGTTTACCAATTGATCTGAAAAAGCAATGTCCAGGCCATTCAGTGAGAAAATTTCGTCGTTGATCAGGTAGTTGGATTTCATTCCATCCGTGACAATATCTAATGCGCTTGTTTTGTATTTCGAATTGATCTCGATCGTATCAATTTGCTTCGATTTAAAATCCACGTACTCAATAGAAACAGGGGTTTTGTGATTCGGAAAATCAATATCCATGGAAGCACTGTTGAAAGGATAAGATTCCGCCATGAATGCCTTCACATCATTGGTATATTGCATCTTCCCGTCATTGACGTTTACCCACAAATAAGGATCTGACGTATAAACCGTATTGGAAGCTTGTCCTTCCCGAATCGTCATGATTCCTTCATAACTCACATAACGCGTAATCCACGCCCCGATAATGATCACAATAAAAGACACGTGAAAAAGAAGCAAAGCAATCTTCTCGCGTTTCCACATTTGATAACGGAAAATATTAGCGATCAGGTTTACCGACAGAAAGGCCAGCAGCAGTTCAAACCATTTAGCATTATAGATCCAAAGTTTTGCTGCCTGAGTATCTTCTGAAGATTCGATAAACGTAGCGATTGCAATTGCCGAGAGGAATACAAATAATCCCAGTGCCATCGCGCGCATCGAGAAAAGCGCTTTTGCTAATTTTTCCATGTAAAAACGGATTGATATTTTTCAAGTGCAAAAATAAGAAAAAGCGCAAGCTTTTGAAGACCGAATGACAACAAACGTTAGTGCGACAGTAATTCGGGAGAATGAATTACGAATAAAAAACGCATATCCTGTTGATACTTAGTCCCCATCTACCTCAGGTAGAATTTTCGCCGAATATCAAAAGCATTAAAAACACGTCTCAATACCCGTTCCGACAGGAAACAATGAATTGGTTTTCAAGGAAATAAAAAAAGGGATTGTCATAACACAATCCCTTTTAACATTTTTTGTATCTCTTATTCTTCGACCACTTCAGCCGGAACTAAAATTCTTCCGCAGTGCTCGCAAACAATTACCTTTCTACGTGTATCGATATCCAATTGACGTTGAGGTGGAATCTTGTTGAAACATCCTCCGCAAGAATCACGATCCACTCCAACAACTGCCAGACCATTCTTTGCATTTTGGCGCAAACGGTCATATGCAGCAATCAAACGAACGTCGATCAATGCTTTTGCTTTTTCAGATTGAGCAATTAATGCTTCCTCCTCTTTTTGTGTTTCACCAACGATTTCGTTCAACTCGTCTTGTTTCACTTTCAAATCGCCTTTACGCAACTCCAAACGCTCTTTTGCTTCATCCAATACTTCTTTCTTGGAAGAAATCTTGATTTTCGCTTCCTTTGAACGCTTATCGTGCAATTTGATCTCTAACTCCTGGTACTCGATTTCTTTTGCCAAAGATTCGAACTCACGGTTATTTCGTACATTATTTTGTTGTTCCTTGAACTTTACAATCGCAGCCTCAGCATCTTTCATTGCAATTTTGCGGTCTGAAACTTCAGTATCCAATTCTTTCGCTTCCTCTTGCAGGTTCTTGATTCTAGTCTCTAACCCTTCGATTTCGTCCTCCAAATCCTGAACCTCCAAAGGCAATTCACCACGTACGGTTCTAATTTTGTCGATTTGAGAATCAATCTTTTGCAACGCATACAATGCGTCCAACTTTTCAGCAACTGTTGTTTCTTTTGTACTTGCTTTTGCAGCCATACTTTAGAGATAATTTATCGGATTCGTATTTACGTTCGTTAAACGAACCGCAAAATTAGTAAATTTTTTCTTCAATTGTGCTACCAACCACTCAGAAGTATATTGTTCTGACTCAAAATGACCAATATCCGCAATCATCAAATGATCTTCCGCATCGAAAAATTCGTGGTATTTAAAGTCTCCCGTGATGAAAACATCCGCTTTTGCCCGAATCGCATCTTTTAATAAAAAACTTCCGGCACCTCCGCAAACAGCAATTCTTTTGACCGTAGATTTGGTCGGATTGGTATATCTGATTGCTCCGCAATGAAATGTTCGCTTCACAAAATTCAAAAACTCCATGGCTTCCATTCCGTGTTCCAGCGTTCCGATCATTCCGCTTCCGATGTATTCATTCGAATTAGTCATCGCAATCAGATCGTAGGCAATTTCTTCATAAGGATGCGTTGCTTTCATGGCGTGTAAAACAGCAGAAACCGCGTGTTCGGCAACAATTACTTCCACTTTGATCTCTTTCACCACTTCCAGTTCGCCAGCTTTGCCGATAAACGGATCCGCATCTTCATCCGGCTTGAATCGTCCTTCGCCCTTCGAGCTAAAGCTGCACCAGCTATACGCTCCGAGATGTCCTGCCCCCGCTTTCGCAAGAGATTCTCTTAATAAATCTGCATGTGTTTGCGGAACAAACACCGACAGTTTAAACGAAGTTGCCGCTTTCGGACTTAAAATTTTTAAATCCGTTAATCCCAGTTTTTCGGAAATGATGTGGTTGACCCCGAAATGAACATTGTCCAGGTTCGTATGAATAGCAACCAGGTTGATGTCATTCTTAATGGCTTTCAACACGGTTCTTTCCACGTAATTTGCTCCGGTAATCCGTTTCAGACCTTTAAACACAATCGGATGATGTGTTAAAACCACATTTGCTCCGTGCAAAATGGCTTCATCAATAATCGTTTCCAGGCAATCCAAAGCAACGATTACTCCTTTTACCTCATCCGAAGGATTCCCAACCAGCAAGCCCGAATTATCATACGATTCCTGGTACGTAAACGGCGCCAATTGATTTAAATAAGATACGAGCTCTTTGACCTGCATTGTTGAATGAATTATACTAACAAAGGTAAGAAAAAGCGTCAGCTTTTGAAGACTAAATCACAACAAACGTTAGTGCGGAAGTGATTTGGGAAAAGCGCCAGCTTTTGAAGACTAAATCATGACAAACAATTGAGAATTGAAAAGGTAGAAGGTAAAATTAAGATCATTTGCAACCTTTGATAAAAACTGCATCATAAAATAAAATCACCTGATATGAAACGAACTTTCTTGCTTTCTATTCTAATCCTCTGTTTTTCATGCGGAAAAGCAAAAGACGACAAACAAAAATATAAACAAAGCATTACTGGTGACTGGGATTGGGTGGACTCTGAATCTGGAAGCAATGGTGGAACATCAGCCGCTTTAATCACCTATTCGCCTTCCACAACAAGTACTAATTACGGGTTACGAATCAGAAGCTCAAACAATGCTTTTCTATATGAGAATGGAAAACAAATTAAAAAAGGGAAGCTGGAAGGAATTGAGCAAGTCCCGTATACACAATATGGCGGAGGAAAAACGGCAATTGACTACCGCTATGTAGTTACTTTCAAATTCGATGGTGAGACGTTCATTTTCACCAACCAATCACCAACAGGTCTGACCTGTACAACCTGGCCATACAATAACCACTCCAACAACTTCAAAAAAATATAGATGAAACCTTCTAATTTGAAATCAATTTCATGCATATTATTGCTATTGCTACTTAGCTGCAATAAAAAATTCGACCATTCTATCCCGGCTCAAAATACCATTCCGGCAAGTTGCGCTCTATGTAATTATGCAGACCAAATCTCAGGTCAATACAGAGGACAAGCCTATTCGCAGTACTATTATTTTCAAGACTCACTGACCGTAACCATGGAACACATCTTCCTGAATCTGGGCCCCCAAATAGATTCAACCACGATGTATTTCAGACGGATAAAAGATTACGACACAAAACCAACGCAAATTGACACGCTGCTTATCAACACAAATAACGGAGATTTTAGTCCGGTAGACATGAAAATCGCAAACGATTCAATAACAATCCTTCAAATGTACACCGCCCCTAGTATCAGCGTAATTAAACTCGATTTCAAAGGAAAGAAAATTCCATAGACCTCCTTCCGAAATCAGTTTAAATCAGGAAACAAACTCTTTACCGGCATTTTTCTTAGATGTTATTACGACATTATAAGTGATTTTTTATGATGACCGATAACGCAAACTCCGATCTCGTACACACGGAAGAATGTAGAATACGTGTTTAATAGCTACATAAACCTGTCCTGATCATTCCGGTTTGTAGATAGAACAACAGTCTCCTTTTATCATTTCCGGTCGAAAAAAGGGTTTAATCTAAAGCCAAACATCATTAACGCGTTTCTTAATCAATATTAAACCAATAATAAGGCATCAATATCCCATAGATAAAGCAAGAATAAGGCATAGATATAGCGATGATTGTACCTATTTTAAACAAAGTAAACCTATTATAAACAAGATAGCTCCCCAACCATCTTCCTAATTGATAACTCTTCCAATTCGGCATTCGGAATTCGGAATTTGGAATTCGTTTCACTTAGCTACTAACCATTGCCTGATCAAACTTCCCTCATTGATCATTTCTTCACTTGCCCCGGAGTTTAGGTGATTTTTGAAATCCCTGGACCTGCGTGAAAAACTGCTATACTTACAAATGATAAAATTCAATGCTTGAAATTGTCCTGAGATACACTTTGTTCAATTTTTCTTCCGAAAGTAAAGTTGTATTTAATAATTGAGCTTGCTCACAACACGGAATTTCATCCAAACCAATAATCGGATGCCCGAAAATGCCCTTGCTGAATTTTCCCGCCTCATGAGAAACCCAGCTAAACGGAAGGCCCTTTTCAATAAGCACTTTCGCCGTTAATCGTCCCTTCTGCCCGGTTCCGTTCACAATCAACTGCTGGTTGGAGTCCCTATCCAAAGCCGCAAAACGATCAATCTTCAAATCAAAAAATGCCTTCTGAGCATAATTCGTACTTGTTTTCGATGTTCTTGTGTCGTGATCGCGCCACAAATGTGTCACCAGATCCAAACCTTTGATCGTATATCCGGTTTCATACCAGCGAAACACTAAATCGTAATCTTCCGGATAATTCAATCCTTCAAATCCACCGCATTGTTCCAAATCCGATCTGCGCATCATCCAGTTTCCGGAAGCAAGCGAACATTCCCGGTAAATCTGCCGGTAAAAATCCTGCTGATCTATCCGCTCATTCAACCAGTTTTCATATCCCAGATAACCCGGATAAATGAATTCCGTTTGTGAGAAATAGCGCACTTTCCCGGTAACGATCTGAGCTTTTCCATTTTCAAGAATCGGAAGAAATTCGGCTAATTTGAAATCCGGCATGACGTCATCGGCATCCATTCGCGTAATGTATTCCCCGCTTGCATGTTCAAAAGCTGTACAGAGCGCATCCACGATTCCGGTCCCCTTATTTTCAAGCAATTTAATTCTCGGATCGAGTAATAAATCAGCAATTTCTTTCAATTCATTTTCCTCACTGTGATCATTTACCAGGATCCATTCCCAATCCGAATGCGTTTGCCCGAAGACAGATAAGGCCGTTTCCCGGATGTATTTTTCCGCATTGCGGTAAGGCGTA
Organism: Fluviicola sp.; assembly: GCF_030151805.1. Taxonomy (GTDB): domain Bacteria; phylum Bacteroidota; class Bacteroidia; order Flavobacteriales_D; family Crocinitomicaceae; genus Fluviicola. Next base: position 14 of record NZ_JASLCN010000039.1, on the reverse strand, counting down.
AGAATAGAAATGAG
>NZ_JASLCN010000472.1 GCF_030151805.1 Fluviicola sp. | reverse complement strand
GAATAAACGCTCACGCTTGTTCAATGTCTCCCAAGTACCATCCGTTTTCATTTTGTCGATAGACACCATTTTACGGATAGACTTACGTGTTGTTTGGAAATTTGTTAACATACCACCAGACCAACGCTCAGTAACGAATGGCATGTTGATCGCAGAAATACGATCTGTGATAATTTCTTTTGCTTGTTTTTTAGTAGCTACGAAAAGTACTTTTTTACCCGACTTAGCAATTTGCTTCATTGCCGCACACGCTTGATCAAGATGTGCAATTGTCTTATTAAGGTCAATAATGTGGATACCTTTTTTCTCGTCAAAGATATACGGCGCCATTGCCGGGTTCCATTTTCTTTTTAAGTGTCCGAAGTGAACACCTGCTTCTAATAAACTATCAAAATTTACTTTAGACATAATGTTTTGTTTTAATTGTTTACGTTCCTTAGTAATCAGCTAAACAAAGGGGTCAATTAATCTGTAGACTAATGATAATACTTTGTGCTTGGATACTAAACAACCTTCCTCCGCCAGCTGACGGAAGAAAATAAAATTCAAATTAACGTTTAGAGAACTGGAATTTCTTACGTGCTTTCGGCTGACCTGGTTTCTTACGCTCCACCATACGAGGGTCACGTGTCATTAAACCTTCTGCCTTCAACAACGTTTTAAAATCAGCAGATACTTCTACCAATGCGCGGGAAATTCCCAAACGAATTGCTTCTGCTTGTCCGTTGATTCCTCCTCCTGCTACGTTTACTTTGATGTCGTATTGACCCAAAGTATCAGTCAAGTTGAACGGTTGTTCCACTTTACCTTGCAAAATAGCTACCGGAAAGAACTCCTTGTAATCACGTTTATTAATTGTCATCTTGCCCGTTCCTTTCATCAAGTATACACGAGCAACTGAAGTTTTTCTTCTTCCTAATGCGTTTACTACTTCCATATCCTTTATTTAATAGCGTTTAAATTGATTGCCTCAGGGTTTTGAGCGTCATGTTTGTGATCTGTACCAGCGTAAACTTTTACATTTCCATACAATTGACGTCCCAAAGTGTTCTTTGGCAACATCCCTTTAATTGCTTTTTCGATTACACGCTCAGGACTGCGTTGCAATAACTCTTGTGCAGTCAATGAACGTTGTCCTCCTGGATATCCAGTGTATCGAACGTACTCTTTGTTCTCTAATTTCGTACCAGAGAACGACACTTTTGCTGCATTGATAACGATTACGTTATCTCCACAGTCAGCGTGAGGTGTGAAGTTAGGCTTGTGTTTTCCACGTACTAACTTCGCTACCTTACTTGCTAAACGACCAACTGTCTGGCCTTCAGCATCTACTAACAACCACTTCTTATCAGCAGTTTCCTTGTTAGCAGAAACAGTTTTGTAACTTAAAGTATCCACTACCTTTTAATTTTTAAATAAGACAATATCCCCAATTTGGGGGTGCAAAGATAGAAACTCTATTTTTTATTAACAAGGGAATTTTAAATAAATCTGAATATTAATCAATTAGATTGGCTATTCTCATTCATTTTCAGGAAAATCGACCCTTTTAATTGAAAATGCAGCGGTGAAAATTGAAAAGAATTTATCGGTTCTCAAGTCTTTTCAATTGTACATTTTCAATTTTAAATTCCACTTCAGGCAACCTTCCGTTTCTCCCCTTTGTATTAGGGAAAACAACAACTGAATAATTAGCAACAAAGATACGAAAATGAAAGCAAAAAAATTAAAACAAATCCTCATTCCGGGCTTCATACTCTTTTGCCAGCAAGCCTTCGGACAACTTCCCAGTATTGACAGTTTAAAGATCATTCCAGACAATCCAACTGCGAATGATGAAATCAACGTGATCTGCTATGCCACCTTTTCATCAGGAGGCTGCGATTTGATGAATCATTCCATCACCATCCTGGGAAATCAAATAACACTGAACCTTGAATACATGGAGGGTTCAGCAACGTATATCTGCCATTCCGTTGATACGATATCATTGGGAAATCTGAGATCAGGCGATTATTATCTGCGTACTGATTTAAGCATTCAGCCATCAAATCAAGTGTTAGACAGCGATTCAACTTCTTTTTTTGTTGATAATCCATTGAGAACAAGTGAAAACGGAACTATTTCGGATCTGACAATTTATCCGAATCCTTTTACCGATGAAATTCAGATCAAAACAGATGCAATGATTGAAAAAGTTGAACTGAAATCTGTTTCCGGACAACAGATCTATCTAAAGGAAAATGATTTAAATCCTGAAAAGACCATCACCGTTCCTGACTTGAAAAACGGGGTGTATCTTCTTGTATTGACTGATCACAAAGGAAATAAACACACCCAACGCATCATTAAAAATTAAAACTAAAAATCATGAAAAAATCACTTTACAGCTCACTTCTGGCGCTTCTGGTTCTTGTATTGGTTGTTTCCTGTAAAAAAGAAACCGTTACTCCGAAACAAGGCAATCCACCAGCAAATAGTATTGATGGAAAATGGAATCTCGTACGAATTTACGGAGGAATAGCCGGCGCGAATGAAACACATAATTCAGGGGAAATCGAATGGATATTCACCAGCTCAAATCACACGCTGACAGTGAACAATACTGCCGGAAACTCCACTTATTACTATTTGCCATCCGGAACCTACAATTTTCAGCAGATCTCCAATTCAAACCAACATTATTTGGTGATTGACGCGAATGAACTGGGACAATTTACCATTTCAGGAAATCATATGCACATCGATGAAAACAAAAAATCGGATGGAGAAGGTGCCTGCGGATTTTACGTAGAACTGGAACGTTAACCAAAACAGGTTTAATCGTTTTTCACCAAAGTGCTTTACTTTTGAAGGAAAGGAGAAATCGCTCACATGCAGTTAATCCGAAAGATCGGGATGGAAGAAAACATAGAAGAATTTATCAAAGGAGACAAAAAGGCTTTTGATAGGGTGTATGAAAAATACTCCCCTTCTATGTTTGGTATTTGCATGCGTTATGCAAACTGTAAAGACGACGCCCAGGAAATTCTGCAGGAAACATTCATCAAAGTATATGAAAACCGGGGAAAAGTAAATCCGCAGCTCACACTCGGACCATGGATCAAAACGATTACAATCCGGACAGCCATCAATTTTTTGAAATCTCAGAAAAAGATGGTTCTGAAGGAAAATGAAGATTTTTTCGAAAGTCCGCAGGAATCATTTACATCAGAAATCGACCCAAAAGACGAAAAAAGTGCACTATTAAAATTACTAACAGAAATGCCCCCAGGTTACCGGACAGTGTTCAATTTATTTGTTTTGGATAACCTCACACATAAGGAAATTGCGGAGTATCTGGAAATTACGGAAGGATCTTCCAAATCGCAATTGGCCAAGGCAAAAAATTGGATTAAAACGAATCTGGAAAAAAAAAGAAGCAATGAAAGAGCTTGACGAAATAGATCAGTTGTTTCAAACAACATTTGAAGGCTTTGAGCTGACTCCGGATCCATCCGTGAAAGCTCACATTGATCGTGCTATTGCCTCAAAAAAGAAGCGAAGAAGATTCTTGTTTATTCTATTCCCTGTTCTTTTGGGAACAGCTTTAGCTGCATCACTTTACTTTTATGCTCCTTCTGGCAAAGCAATTTCCAACAATCAGCATATTTCGCAAGATTCCTCGTCCGGAAAGCCTGCGATTGCATCAAACAATACGATCAAAAAGTCAAATACCGACATCACCCTTTTGACAGACTCATTAGAAAAAACACCATCAATTCACTACCTACACTCTAAAAAAGAGATTTCCGGGCGTAAAAACGCACTATTACGTCCGGAATTTTCTGATTGGTCGAAAAAAAATTCACGTGCATCCTCCGGCTCAGGCTCCAAACAAGGATTTTCGGAGGGCCGACGCAATTCCGCAATATTACGTCCGGATCAATCAAGAACAAACCTTCATCTTTCAACAACAACAGACACAACTCTTTCTCAAACGCTTACAGATTCCGATCAAACGAAAAACCAATCCGATCCGGGAGAAAGCCTAGAAATTGCAAAAGCAAACAAACAAGACAGCACAACAAGCGCAAGTGATTCTACAAATACAGAAACGCAGGCAAGCTCTTCCGAAACCATTTCCAAACCCCTGGAAATCGCTACAAAAAAGTCGAATAATTGGTCTTTATCAATTTTGGCAGGCTGGGAAGGTGAGAAAAAAAGACCTTTTGAATCTTTTGACACCACCGATTTCGCCGGAAAACGAAAAGAATTTGCCAACATTCACAGCTCTTCCTTTTACGGAAAAATAGAGCTGAACCGAAGACTTACTCACAGACTTGGCGCACTGATCGGACTTGGATTCCGTTCAAGTAACATCACACAATACGGCTCTTTGTATACACGTGACAGCGTGATTGTATTTGAAGGTGTCGGAAGCGCACCCTCAGATTCTGTTACTTACTTCATCAATCACCGAGCAGGAACACAAACTTACCAGGTAAACTCCATTATTGTACCATTAGGATTGTCATTTTCAATTCCACTGAGCAAGCAATTCCAGTTCCGGTTATCCGGCGGAACCGAATTCGCTTATGGCTGGATGACAACAAAGCAGAAACAACCCGGATTCAGCGCTCCAAACTTCCGTTCATTCGGCTGGAATTTTTGGTTACGACCGGAATTTCATTACACGTTCGGGAACTATCAATTATTTGGTTTCGGAAGTTTCAACCAGGCATTGAGCCAACAACTGAAATGGGATTTCACCACCCGCCGGAATCCTGCTTTCGGAGCTGGAATCGGATTGCTTATTCAACTGTAAATGCTGCTAAAACTGAATCGTCAGCTGCATTTCTTCTTTCGGTTCTTCGGATGCAAATTTCGACAGGGACAATCCCAATAAACGAATGGGTTTTTCCCAGTCATTTTCAGCCACCAATCCTTCTACAACCGGAAGAATATCAGCAGCAGTCCGCATCTCCTGCTCACGCGTATGTGATCGGGTCATTTGTGTAAAATCGGAAAATTTGATCTTTAAAGTCAGTGTCTTTCCTCCGAGTTGGCGCTTCTCCAAACGCGTTTCCAGTTCTTCGGCAATTCGCTCCAGTTTTTCCAGAACTGCCCGCTTGGAATGCAAATCACTTCCATACGTATGTTCCACCGCGAGTGACTTCCGTTCACGGTTCGGTTTTACCCCGCTGTTCTGAATTCCACGTACAATATTGTAATATTGCTGACCGGATTTCCCGAAATGCTGAACCAGAAAGACGAGTGATTTTTGCTTGAGATCTTTCCCGTTCCGCACTCCCAGCTCTTTCATTTTAGTCGCCGTCACCTTCCCGATTCCGAAAAAACGGTCAATCGGAAGTTTTTCCAGGAATTCTTCCAATTCATTCGGAGGAACGGTAAGTTGTCCGTTCGGTTTATTCACGTCGGAAGCGATCTTGGCCGTAAACTTATTGATCGAGATTCCCGCACTGGCTGTTAGCCCCACTTCTTCTTTAATCCGTTTTCGAATTTCCTGTGCAAGTAACGTTGCCGACCGGATTCCTTTTTTGTTCGAGGTTACATCCAAAAATGCTTCATCCAAAGAAAGCGGTTCAACCAAATCCGTGTATTCGTAAAAAATGGCTCTGATCTGAAGGGAAATTTCCTGGTATCTGTCAAAACGCGGGCGCACAAAGATCAAATCCGGGCACAAACGGGCAGCCGTTGCACTCGGCATAGCAGATTTTACCCCGAATTTTCGCGCTTCATAACTCGCTGCCGCAACCACTCCTCTCAATCGGGTTCCACCCACAGCTATCGGTTTCCCTCTCAATACAGGATTGTCCATCTGTTCAACAGAAGCGTAAAATGCATCCATATCGATGTGAATAATTTTCCGCTCCTCTACTTGAATCTCCATTGGTCCGTTCCTGAAAAACAAAGTTACTTCAGATATGGGATTAAAATCCTACATCCGGGAACTTGAAAAATAATAAATTTGAAGAAACACAAGCCATGAAAAAACTGACGTTCCTGTTTCTCTTTGTTTCAACATTCGCTTTCTCGCAACAGATCTCAATTTCTGAAGCAAAACGACTCATTTCTCTTCCTTTGAAATGTGTTCAGAAAGAATATCCGAATAAGTTGGGACAGGTTTTGAATGATGGAACGGATCTGAAATCACCTTCCGTGCTTCATCCTTCTTTCTACGGTTGTTTCGACTGGCACTCTTCCGTCCACGGACACTGGCTTATCGTGCGACTTCTGAAGGAATACCCGGATTTGGTCAACGACACGGTTCTAAGGGTCTTAAAAACGAATCTGAGCAAAGACAACATTGACCAGGAGATTGCTTATTTCAATACGAAAAACAACGGGTCTTTCGAGCGAACGTATGGCTGGAACTGGCTTCTGAAGCTTCAACTGGAACTAGAAGGCTGGAAACACCCGCTTGCCAAGGAATTAAGTAAAAACCTTCAACCACTTTCCGCGCTGTTTTGTCAAAAATACGTGGATTTTCTCCCGAAACTGAATTACGCCATTCGTTCCGGAGATCACATCAATACCGCTTTCGGATTGACATTCGCGTACGATTATGCACTTGCCCACTCAAACGATTCCCTGAAACAAGTCATTGAGAAAAGAGCCCACGATTTTTACTTCAATGACCAAAAATATCCACTGCACCTGGAACCAAGCGGTTATGATTTCCTTTCCGGAGGTTTTGAAGAAATGGACATCATGCGGCGAATTCTTTCCAAAGACGAGTTCAAAAAATGGCTAAAAGGTTTCGCACCTCAGTTATTCAGTAAGAAATTTGTTTTGGAACCGGGAAAAGTATCGGATCGCTCAGACGGTCATTTGGTCCATTTGGACGGATTGAACTTCAGCAGAGCCTGGTGCATTTATGGAATCACGAAAACCTTACCGGAACTTTCACACCTGAATGCAATTGCAGACAAACACATTGAAACTTCTCTGAAGAATATTGTTGATGGCGATTACATGGGCGAGCATTGGCTGGCCAGCTTCGCTTTATTGGCTTTACTGAATAAATAGTAGGCTTTTTGTTTATCAGTTGGTGTGGCTGCTTTGAGCAGGGAAGTAATTCAGAGTGGAAACACGATGACTTTGTTGCTACTAAACGTTTAGACACAATTTTATAAAATTGTTTGATCTTTTTAGACAAAAATCAAGAACACGTTCCTATCCTCAAAAAAACAAACACCAAAACCAGAAAAGGTCACAGTAAAACCGCAACCTTTTCCAATTTATTAAAAGTACTGTTATTTCTTCTTAAACGAGTTGATCGCATTCACCGTAAAATCGGAAAGCACCAAAGTACCGCTGATTGCAGCACGATCTGACAATAACTGATCCCAATCTTCTGTTCCTTTCCAGAAAACTTTCTTCAACTCAGCCATTGCATCGGGGCTTGATTTTGCCAAGACATGTGATAAACGACTAATTTCTTCATCCATCTCATCTTCACCGTCAAATACATCTGCATACAAGCCGTTTTGCATGGCCCATTCCGCTGTTCTCCACTCCGTAGCATTGATTGCCAGCTGAGACATTGCAGAAAGCCCCATTTTGCGTTCAACCGCAGGACCAACTACAAACGGACCGATACCAACTGCCAATTCAGAAAGTTTCACTTCGGCAAAGCGTGTTGCATAGCAGTAATCTACTGCTGAAGCAATTCCAACTCCTCCACCAACTGCTTTTCCTTGAATACGACCGATGATCAGTTTCGGGCATTTTCTACATGCGTTAATTACTTGCGCAAAACCGGAGAAAAACACTTTTCCGGTATCCAGATCCTGGATAGAAATCAATTCATCAAAACTTGCTCCTGCGCAAAATGCTTTGTCTCCACTGGATCTCAGAACAATTACTTTCACAGCTGAATCTTTTCCAGCCTCTGTAATTATTTCTGCCAGTTTTCTAAGAATTTTACCCGGCAATGAGTTGCTTAGCGGGTGTCCGAACTCGATAGTAGCAATACCGAGTTCATCAACATGTATTTCTACATGTCCTTGATTAATCGCTTCCGACATGGTTTAATTTAACTAGTTATCAAATTTTCTTCGAGGGCGCATTTGGCGTTCGCCGGAACCTGACCCGGAATTTGAGCTCGAGCTGGATCCTGAACCAGAAGAAGAACCGGAGCTTCCTCCTTCTCTTTTGGTATAGTTTGAATTACGGTCACTTGAACTGCGATCACTCGATGAATTACGATCATTTGATCTGTAACCACCACCGCCTTGTCCTCCTTGACGGGGACCGTTGTTGTTGAATCTTTTCTGACCACCACCAAAGCCACCTGGTTTGTTACCAAATGCCGGTTTCTTAGGTTTGTCTTCTGGTTTCGGACGATTTGCTTTTGGAGATGCAATTTTCACATCCAACTTTCGACCATTTACTTCAAAACCATTCAATGCCTGAATCGCATTAATTGCTTCTTCAGCACTTTCCATTTCGACATAGCCGAAACCTTTTGATTTCTTGGTCTTAGCATCAAACACAACATGTGCTAAGTGAACTGCACCAAACGCTGAAAACGTTACTTGCAAATCTTCTGATGTAATCTCCCAATCGAGATTTGCGATAAAAATATTTGTCATCTACCTAACTTTAATTTGGACTTGGGTCCGGATCTAATTTACCTAAAAACGTTTCAACGTTTACTCTTTTTATTGTTAAAAATACAGCTCCGGAAAATTTCCCTTCCGGAGCTGTAATGTTTCATTCTGTTTATTTCAAAGTGAAGCTGTCAGAACCAATTGCTTGTCCGTCACAGAAAACTTTCACTTTGTAATTTCCTTTTACAGGCTCTTCCCCGTTGAAATCATAGAAAATCGTTACATCAACTGATTTGTTGCCGTACTGAATATCACGTTTCGCAGAGTAAACAAAGTTGCCATCGTTTCCACTTGCAGTTCCTCCTGAACGACCTTGTAATGTTTTTCCGTCCGGATCAATGATCTGAAGGTAAACTGTTCGGTCTCCCGCTGCTGCAATGGTATTCTCACCGATTGTAAAACTTGATTTCGCCTGTACACAATTACGTGCTTTCGTTGTAGGTTCTGTCGTATCATTCAATTTCATACGTAAACCTGTTGAACTAAACCCGTAAGCCGCCAGTTTCGAACCTTTTTTCACTTGTTCAGCACTTTGCTCCGCCTCCGTTTTATAAGTGTCGCGCTCTGTTTTCGTTTCAGCCAACTGAGTGGATGTTTCATCCAATTCGGAAGTTAACTTCAAATTCATTGTGTTCAGCTGATCAATCTGCTTCACATAACTGATCATAATCTGACGAAGTGTTTCATTCTCCCGCTTCAATTTTGCAATCAAAGACGCAGTAACACGACCGTTCTTCTTCGCTGTTTCCAACTCAGATATCAACCCTTGAATCTTGTCTTTCTGAGCATTCAAGCTATCAGATTTAGATGCATCTTTTTTCAAAAGCGCATCATAGGTATCCATCATGTTCGTGAAATCCGACATCAAATCGTTTGTCGTTTCACTTCCAAGGAACGGAGCCATCATTTTGTTCATTTCCTCGATGTCGGCCTGAAGTTCCTGGTTTTTCTTAGTTGCTTCCTTTAAAGCACCGTTTTTTGAACTCCACAAATAAGTCATCGTTCCTAACAATACCACCAACAACACAATAACTGCTGTCAATACCGGTGTCATGTTTTTCTTTGAGCCTGATTCTAATTCTGACATAATCTAAAATTTAAATACAAATATAAAATAGAACTTAAATGAACGATAGGGAATTCATCGAGACAAATAACGTGTTTTTAATTCTACCGATCAATAGATTTAGTGGTATTTTCCGTTAAGAAAATGTAAAAAATTGTTATTTCCGTTGAATTTCAATTTTTCGGATTCAAAATCCTCCGGGAAGTTTTGAAATGCAACGGGTCTCTGAAAACGTTTGATCGCGTCCCAGCCAACCGAGGTAAAGTAAGAATTCAGGCTGCTTGGGAAAGGTCCGCCGTGTTGCTGGGCAAAACTTACCTCCACTCCGGTAGGAACTCCGTTAAAAATAATTCTTCCTGCTTTTGAACTCAATAAGAATAGTAAATCCGTGATTTCTTCTTCCGGTTCGGCATACAAACTCAGCGTTAATTGACCTTGTAATGATGCAACACACGCTTTCAATTCGGCTTCGTTTTTACAAACGATAATGGTCAGATATGAACCGAAGATCTCTTCCTGTATCTTTGAATTCGACAGAAAGGTATTTCCGTCCACTTCTGCCAATGTAGGCTGTATAAAATTTCCTTCGGATTTTCCTTTATAAAGTAGCTTCACGCATTTCGCATGCTCTTCCACCCGTTCAAAATAACGTTTCGAAATTCCGGGGTGCAGCATGCACTGCAACTCACTTTGAGCAAAGTAATGTCCGATTTGTTCTTTAAAGTGATTGAAATTTGCGGTTTCTTCCACAAATAACAATCCCGGCGACGTGCAAAATTGTCCTGCATTCAATAACACCGAGGCGCTGATCTGCTTGGCGATTTCATCTTCGCGTTTGGCCAATGTTTCTTTTGTCAATACAATCGGGTTGGAGCTTCCCATTTCCGCGTAAAGCGAAATCGGTTCCGAACGTTCGTTAATCAATTTTTGCAAAGCCATTCCACCTCCGATACTTCCGGTAAATCCGACAGCTTTTGTACGCAAATCCTGAACCAGCTGCTGCCCGACCGTAAAATCTTCCGCAAGCAAATGCGAAAAAATTCCGTCCGGCATATCACATTCCTGCGCCGTTTCTAAAATCAGTTGAGCTGAAAGTGAACTCGTATGCGGATGCATGGCGTGAGCTTTCACCAAAACCGGACAACCTGCTGCAAGTGCAGAAGCCACATCTCCACCTAAAACGGAATAAGCAAAAGGGAAATTACTCGCTCCGAAGACCACAACCGGTCCTACCGGGACATTCATTTTTATTAAAGATGGCTTCGGATTGGGAATTCGGTCCGGATTCGCAGAATCTATTTTGATTTCCAGGGCATATCCTGTTTCAACGGCTTGCGCGTAATACTCAAACTGATAGCAGGAACGATTAAACTCTGTCTCGGCGCGATCTCTCGGTAAAGCACTTTCCGCACAAAACCAAT